>JAOZTO010000085.1 GCA_029942265.1 Desulfocapsa sp. | reverse complement strand
TTTAAAGTTATTTTCAGATGCTCTATGAGCTTAAAAAGGGAACTCGGTGTAAATCCGAGACGGGCCCGCCGCTGTAACCGAGGACTGACATTACACACATGTCACTGGCTGTTTATGCTGGGAAGACGTAATGTTTCAGGATGATCCGGGAGTCAGAAGACCTGTCTGAAAGTATTTGTGCATAGGTGTACAACAACCATCTCCCGTGGATAAGGAGATATGGCAATTCGTGGAACATCAGGGCATCCTCGGATCAAATTATTTTGATTCGGGTTTTTTTTTGCCCGAATCTTCACGAAAAGGAGAAGCTCTATGTTCAACACAGTCAAAATCCATCTATCTATTTGCAGTCTGCTCATTGTATTGCTGCTGTCGACCAATGCCACCGCATCCGGTGGGCCAACAAAAAAAGCTAATGACACTGCCATCATTATTGCCAGTTTCGGTACCACCGTTCCCAGTGCTGTAAAAGCTATCACCAATATTATCGACAAAACCAAAGCTGCCTTCCCTGGAACCGAAGTTCGAGTCACATTTACTTCCAACATTATCCGTTCAGTATGGAGTGAACGCCAGACCGATGCTCAAAAATGGCTTGACGACGGGATTCCCCAGGAAATTCTCTATGTAAAAAATATTATCTCCACCATTGGAGATTTGCGTGAAGAAGGCTACCGCAATATCATTGTTCAGCCAACGCATATGTTTTATATGGAACAATCCCAGGATCTAAAATCTTACGTTGATGCTCTGGCATCAATCACAACCACCAAAGCCAAATGGCGTCCTTTCGATAAACTAGTTATGGGACGCCCTGCCCTTGGAATGCCAGGGGACAAATACGATTATCACAAAGATGTGGCAACTGTAGTAGCCACCTTGGCGCCCGATGCGGAATATGCAAAAAAAGAAGATGCCATACTCATTTATATGGGACATGGAAACGAACACTGGTCTACAGGAATCTATGCCGAAACACAAAAGAAGATGCGTGAAGTGTACCCCGGTGTCAGCACATATATCGGAGTAGTAGAGGGCATGCCTAGTCTTGATGATTTTTCAGACCACCTTAAATACGCAGATACAAAGAAAATTATCTTAAAACCATTTATGATTGTTGCAGGCGATCATGCCAAAAATGACATGGCAGGGCCTGAAGCCGATTCTTGGAAATCGATCCTCACAAAAGAAGGCTACGATGTACAAACTATAATGCAAGGACTTGGTAGTAATGATGCCTTTGCAGCAATCTTTGTGGATCATATCAAAGATGTTGCAGTTGAAAATAATATCACTTTACAATAGTAAATATTCGGCTAGCACCCCATCTTCGCTTGATCCGGCCTGTTCACATATAAACTAATATAGTTCACAAGCCGGATCAAGCGAACCTAGGGCACTATCCAAACATTTACAGTTCAGTGGTTGATCCTATTTTTGAACGAACCCGAATATTTACTTTACAATAATATGGAGCCACAGCAAGCTATGAAAGGAAAATTTTACATTGTAGGAGTAGGGCCAGGTGACCCCGAGCTTATCACCCTGAAAGCCATCCGGATTTTAAAGGAATGCCCAACATGGCTTGCACCGGCTGCACAAAAAGAAGGGCACAGTACTGCTCTTGGTATTGCAAGTGGAACAATCGATCCATCAGAGAAGACAATTCTAAAACACCACTTCCCTATGAAAAAAGTTCATATGGGGAAGACTCCTGATCCGGAAGTGCAAGCTGCATGGGAAAAAGCTGCACTTCTCATCAACACACAGCTGGAAAACGGTCACAATGTGGCCTTGCCCACGCTTGGTGATCCTGCTGTCTATTGCACAGGATTTTATGTTTATGAAGCTTTATTGAAACTCAATCCCGAGGTATCCATTGAGGTCATTCCTGGAATTTCCTCAATTGGTGCCACAGCGGCTGCGGCAAAAACACCTTTATGCCTTGGTGATGATCGGGTGGTGATTATCCCGGCGATTTTTGAAAGCGATGCAATCAAGGATGTGCTACTGCAATTTGAATCTGTGGTGTTTATGAAAGTTCATAAAGCGATGGATCGGCTAGTGCCACTCCTTGAAGAATTAAACTTGTTGGACAGTGCCGTACTGGTTGAACGAACCAGCATGATGGATGAGCAGGTTCACTACGATCTGAAAGCTATACAGAACAAAAAACTGCATTATTTTTCGACTCTGATTGTGCGAAGAACCCGCCCCATCAGCATATAATTCGTTCAGGGGCATTAAAGACGTTGAGTCTGCCGGGTCTGGCATATCCAGCCAATGTCACACCTGCCCGACGGGCAATGGCAAGTCCCAACGATGATGGTGAAGTGCGCGAAAGAACAATTGGAATACCAATCCTGGCGCACTTTAACACCATATCTGATGTTAATCGTCCTGTGGTATACACAGCTCCTGTTGCTGGAATTTTTCCCATTAAAATCGCACCAATAATTTTATCAACGGCGTTATGTCGTCCCACATCTTCGTAAAATCCCTGTAACCTCCCATCTGCCCATAATCCACAGCCATGAATACAGTGCGTCAAAGGGCCAAGTGGGGATTGCTGTAACATCTCACGAATAAACTGACTCACTTCATCGAGACTGATACTACATTCGTTAAGTGGATCAAAAGCACCTTCCAGCATTTCCTTGGATATTTTTCCGGTACCACCACATCCTGATGTTACAATAACTTCTTTGGGTTCACTTCCCTCTTCGACGTCAGCATGTACTGATATACGTCCCTCCGGACAGACCAGCACTTCACGTACCTGACCCGGTTTTGTTATATATCCCTGTCCAAACAGAAATCCGGCACCAAATTCTTCAAGCCCGGTGGCAAGTACCATGGAGGCACCAATTTTTTCATCGTTTAGAGCTATTGTGTATGGAACTTCAATGGCTAGTGTTTCTTCTCGTTCTTCACGACTATCTGCGCTGATAACCACAGTTTTTTGTCGTAATGTTATTTGATTATTCATATGCTTTTCACTCTAATAATTATTCTTTGTAGCTTTCATTACAGGAATACGATACACTTTCTATACACTTTAAAGTAGTCATAATCTCCATTATAACACGAATATTTACAGTTCAGTGGTGGAGCCTATTGTTGAACCCAACCCGAATGTTTACAAACAATGAGAACAAAACTACTATCCATCAATCTGCTGACTGAACTTGACAAATCTGAGAACAAAGATTTCCTGCAAGAATTTACCGATATAAAACACAGGAAAAACAGCCTCATCTATTCTCCAGGCCATGATCAGGATCTTGTCTTTATCGTAAAAGAAGGACGACTGAGACTCTACCTTGCCGTTGAAGATAAAGACTTTTCGCTTGCCATTTTGGAACCAGGTGACATTTACGCCACCCATACCCGCGCTCACGTTGAAACTCTCGACGATGTTACTTTAATGCTTATGCCCACTGCTAAACTGCATTCCTATATGGCGGCACACCCTGCTCTTTCACGAACGATTATCCGTATTCTAGGAGAATTACTCAGGCAGTCATTTTCCATTATTGACAGTCTGGTCTTCAAAGACATTAAACAACGACTGACAGATTTTTTTCTCTACGAAGCCAAGCATAACGGAAGTAACGCGACAGTTGGAACCATTATCACGCTGGATCTCACAACAACACAACTTGCAGCCATTATTGGTTCTTCTCGCCAAACCGTCTCTACAATAATCAGTACTATGTTAAAAGATGGTGTCCTTGAAAAAACGCAACGCAACACTTATATCATTCCCAATACAGATCTATTACGAAATTACGCTCAGAATTAAGGTATCCTTAAGCTCTCAACAAATCGTAACAAAAAACCTTCTTTGTCAGATAGCTGACAGTAATCTTCTTCATTAACTGCTACGTTGTGTTGCAACAATAGGGCAAAAGTGCCTTATTACATCCAACTGCCAACAGGAGAATCGCCATGACAGAAAAGATTAAAAACGTCGAAGAGATGAGTATCTGGGAAGATGCCCACAAAATGATCCGCAAAGCTGAACGTGAAGGGATCGAGACAGCTTGGGACAGACTTGAGCAACAGACTCCACACTGCACATTCGGAGAATCAGGTGTCTGCTGCCGTATCTGCACCATGGGGCCATGTCGAATCAGCAAGAAAGCTCCACTCGGTGTCTGCGGAGCCGATGCTGATGTCATTGTCGCCCGTAACTTTGGCCGGTTTCTGGCTGGCGGAGCTGCTGGTCATTCAGATCATGGCCGGGATTGCATCGAAGCATT
This sequence comes from Desulfocapsa sp., assembly GCA_029942265.1. Classification (GTDB taxonomy): domain Bacteria; phylum Desulfobacterota; class Desulfobulbia; order Desulfobulbales; family Desulfocapsaceae; genus Desulfocapsa. The sequence continues at coordinate 4,066 of JAOZTO010000085.1, read as the reverse complement.
CCACGCAGTAGCCCATGGAGAAACAGAAGATTACCACATCAAAGATGAAGCAAAACTTCTTCGTATAGCAGCAGAACACGGTATAGAAACCAATGGACGGGAAGTACTGGACGTTGCAAAAGATCTTGCCGATGAGTTCTTCGAGAGCTTTGGCACTAAACGTAAGAAAACAAGTTTTCTCCATCGTGTACCAAAAAAGCAGATGGAAACATGGGAAAAACTCGGCATTGTACCACGTGGTGTGGATCGTGAAATAACTGAAATGATGCACCGCACTCATATGGGTTGCGACAATGACGCCACAAACACCATGCTACATGCCCTGCGGATGTGTCTCGCTGACGGCTGGGCAGGGTCAATGATTGCCACAGAACTTTCTGATATTCTGTTTGGAACTCCAACTCCCAGAAAAGCGCAGGTAAATCTTGGTGTTTTGAAAAAAGATCAGGTGAATATTCTCGTCCATGGACACAATCCAATTGTGTCTGAAAAGATCCTTGAAGCTGTCAACGAACAGGAATTTATCGATCTTGCAAAGGAGAAAGGCGCTACGGGAATTAATCTTGCCGGTTTGTGCTGTACAGGGAATGAATTGATGATGCGTCAGGGGATTCCCATGGCAGGCAATCATCTTATGACAGAGCTTGCCATTATCACCGGAGCTGTTGAACTTATTGTTGTTGATTACCAGTGCATCATGCCAAGTCTTGTGCAGGTAGGTAACTGCTTTCACACCAAAATGGTTACCACTGCTGACAAAGCTAAATTCACAGGGGCAGATCATGTGAAATTTGAAATGCACAACGGCATGGAACAGGCCCGCAAGGTTGTTCGTATGGCAATTGAACGCTACAGTATGCGAGATCACGACCGTGTTGAAATCCCCTGCGAACCCGTAGACATCATGACAGGTTTTTCAAATGAGGCATTGCTTGAAGCACTTGGTGGTACCTTAACACCACTTATCGACTCGATAAAAGCTGGAAAAATTCGTGGTGTAGTTGGGATAGTTGGTTGTAACAATCCCAAATACAAGCATGATTACTGCAATGTGAATTTAACTCGTGAACTGATCAAGAAAGACATCCTAGTTATCGTTACCGGATGTGTAACAACTGCTGCTGGAAAAGCAGGACTTCTCGTCCCAGAAGCTATCGAACAGGCAGGGGCTGGACTCAAAGAGGTTTGCGGCAGCTTGGGTATTCCACCGGTTATTCATATGGGAAGTTGTGTGGATAACGCTCGAATTTTACAACTGGCTGCATTACTGGCAAATGATCTTGGCGTTTCCATTTCTGACCTGCCGCTGGCTGCTTCATCGCCGGAATGGTACTCAGAAAAGGCAGCAACGATTGGAACCTACGCCGTTGCATCAGGGATATACACCCATCTCGGACATCCACCGAATATTACAGGATCTCCAGTGGTTACTAATTTGGCATTAAACGGGCTTGATGATATACTCGGTGCCTGTTTTGCAATAGAACCAGACCCATTTAAGGCAGCTGATCTTATTGATGAACGTATCAAGTTAAAACGCAAAGGCCTTGGGCTTGAGGAATAACTGAAACTCACCTATATACGAAGAAGAGCAGCAACAAACACCTGCTCTTCTTCATTACTAATCCATCAATACTGATGGATTAGTAAAAAGTCTGAATTTAAGATGGCTAAGTAGATAAGCGCAGACTTCGAAAAACTCCATATGCGAAGCGCGTAAATTTTCTATTATTTCGGCGTACTAAAGTACGTCGTAATGATAGAAAATTTGCAGCAACGAAGCAGATGGAGAGTTTTTACGACGCCATCAATACCGATTGTATCAACTGTCCTAGTTCGGCAAACTCAAATGGTTTACCGATGGCAGCACAAAAACCATATTCCTTAAAGTGAACCATAACAGGATCTTCCGAATAGCCGCTGGAAACCACAACTTTCGCATTTTCATCAAGTTTTAACAGCTCCGTAACAGCCTCTTTGCCACCCATACCTCCAGGAATGGTGAGATCCATAATCACCATGGAAAAAGGTGTCCCTGCTTTCATATTAGCCTTATAAAGTTCTATACTTTCTTCTCCATCAACCGACACTTCAACTTCATAGCCACGCATACTAAGCATCTGACTCAGGATTTCCCGGATAGTACTGTCGTCATCCATAACCAGTATCCTACCTTTTCCCGTTGCGAGCAGAGATCCTATCTGTTCCGGCATGATTATCTCTTTCGCTACAACTGCAGCAATATAAAGTGTGAATATCGTGCCAACATTCTGCTTGGATGTGACCGTAATGATTCCATCATGTTGATTAATTATCGATTGAACCAAAGCAAGTCCTAGCCCACTGCCTTCCATACTGCTATAGTCTTTGGTAGTAAAATATGGATCAAATACCCTACTCATAACTACAGGAGACATTCCGTGGCCTGTGTCAGTAATAGTTATTCTCACATATTGTCCAGCATTTAATTCTGGCAGTTCATCAACATGTTCAAAATTGAGACAGGATATAGTTATTTCCCCACCATCAGGCATTGCATCTTTACTGTTGATAATCAAACTTTGCATAACCTGACTAATCTGGTCTGCATCAATATCAGCATTCCAAATTTCTGAATCAAAGTTATAATTGACTTTAATGTGACTTCCACTTAGAACAAAATCCGCTGAATCTTTTACTATTTCAACCAGTGATGCTGATGCTCGAACGGGTGAACCTCCCTTGGAGAACGCCAATAACTTCTGAATCAGCTCCTTGGCCCGAAGTGATGCATCTTTGGCAGGGTTTAGAAATGAATACCCCTGAGAGTCCACATCCATTGTGGCCATACTGAGACTGATATTGCCAAGAATTGCAGTCATAATATTATTAAAATCGTGGGCAAGACCTCTGGTAAGAACTGCAATGGATTCCATTTTTTGAGACTTCAACAACTGCGCATCTATCATTTTCTGCTGACTAATATCAACAACAATTAAAACGATCCCCTTATCTAAGTCTGGTGGATATGTTTGATCAACTGCCTGTCCCACAACAGAACACCACAGTCCCTTTCCATTTTTTGTTCGAAATTCATATTCAAATTGAACAGGTTTTCCTGCCAAGAGTGCTCCGTACACGTTCCTACCAAAAGCTTCGTACTGTTCTTCTGAAAAATGCAAATCCCTTACATCAATAGCCTGCAACTCTGCTAGTGTACTGTACCCATGCATCATAGCAACATGTTTATTACAACGGGCTATTACTCTCTCCTTTTGTAATAATACAATACCAATCGGCGAAGTATTGAAAATTGTCTCAAACTCATCGCTCACCTGTTTGAGTTTTTGTTCTGAAACAGAGAGCGACGAAATATGAGTAGCATTTTTTATAGCTGTTGCGGATTGATTGGCAAAGATTTGAGCCAGTGCTTTTTGTTCTTCTGTAAAAACTCTTTTTTCAAGGGTGTACCCGAAAAGAATACCAAATACTTTCCCATTATGTACCATGGGGCTTGCAATTGCAGATTTGATATCATGTTTTACAACAACAGCTGGCGGCACAAAGCGTTGTTCTATTTGAAAATCATCTACTGTTTCGGTTTGCTGACTTTCAAGAACAAATCCCGTCAGCCCCATTTTTTTTCGATCAACAATTGTTCCAACAATAGACTCAGGAAAGCCCAATGTGTGAGCAATCATACAGTTCCCCTGATCATCTGCAATCAGGTATAGAGTTGCAAAATCAAGTTGCAAAAGATCCTTAAAAAAATACGTACAGCTTCGGTACATTTCTGTCAGTTCAGTGATAACACCAAGCCGTGAAGAAAAATGAATCATCTGTCTAAAAACATGCCTGCTTGCGTCAAGATCCTCTTGTATCCTACTGTTTTTTGCACGTAACCTACTGTTTTCTTGCTCTAAATTCTCTGTTGTGGTCATAGGACAATTCTCTGTGTAAAAAAATAATACTTAATTTGAAGCACACCGCTTAATGTGATGCACTCTTATTATACAAAACATAAAAGAACTATTTTCGTAACTATTCAGCTAGTACCCGATATTTGGAAAAACACTGAACTGTAACT
>JAOZTO010000084.1 GCA_029942265.1 Desulfocapsa sp. | reverse complement strand
TGGCGTGGTGTTTCTTTCCAGTTATCCTGAATGGAAGTTTAAGTCATTGAGACCATTGCCAAAACATACGGCAAATCGTTTGCGTGATATACAGTACCTAGAGCGCCCTCTCAGCTCATTGAAAATCACCCGTACAAGCGGTGATCGAGGTGAGATCATGCAGATTAGTGGGGAGCACTTTCTTGAACAATCCATACAACTTCGAGGCTATGGCTGGCGTATTCATTATCTTTCTAATCTTAGTAGTATCTCCAAAAGTGTGCATCTTGCGATGACGATAACCACAGTCGCTGCTCTAGTTTTGTTATTGCTCTTTTTACTTATGCGGGAAAGAAAGCTGAAGCAAATTGCGGATCAGGAGGCACGCAACGTTCTAGCCGTAAGGGAAGTGAACAAACAGTTACAGGCCGAAATCATCGAACGGGAGCGCACTGAAAAACATTTAAGAGCAACCCAGAGAGAACTTATCCAGGCTGGAAAGTTGGCTGCCCTTGGTCGTATGTCGGCAGCCATTGCCCATGAACTTAATCAGCCATTGACAGCCATACGAACCTTTGTTGCCAGTTGCCGTATTTTTGTAGAACGGGAGCAACGGGACTCGGTTGTTGAAAATCTTGGATATATTTCAAAACTAACAGAACGTATGGCCTCCATCACTGGTCAGCTCAAAAAATTCGCTCGGAAAAGTAATGGTAAACAGGAACGAATAGATATCGTTCCTGTAGTTGAGGGTACAATTGTTTTTGTGGATCCTCAGTTTGAGATCGAAGGCATCTCTTTGCATAAACAGTTGCCTGATCTGCAAACTGCTATAGTGCTTGGAGATACTGCGCATCTCGAACAAGTAATGAGTAATCTGATACATAATGCTATTGATGCAATGAAGGACAGCGATCAAAAGGATCTACATATTCGGGTTATTTCTGATGCTAATACTGTCATAATCGAGGTGCAGGACAGTGGTAAAGGGATACCGGATGCAGCATTGGATTATCTCTTCGACCCCTTTTTTACAACCAAAGATATTGGTAGTGGTTTGGGACTTGGTCTTTCAATTACTTACGGTATTGTTAAAGATATGGAAGGAACTATTGATGCGAGTAACAGGGATGGTGGTGGAGCGTGTTTTACTATTCGTCTGCCCCTTGCTGAAAAGAACTTTACGCATCGGGAAAACGTGAAATAATGAGTGGAAACGGTTTGGTTTACGTGGTGGATGATGAAGAGAGTATGCGTATAGCCATTTCGCAATGGTTTACGCTTGCAGAGTATAGTGTGGAAACATTCTCTAGTGCGCAGGTAGCCTTGAATGCAATCAATGCGGAGTTTGATGGGATTCTGGTAACAGATATTCGAATGCCTGGAATGGATGGGCTGGAGCTGATGGAAAAAACGCTTGCAATTGACAGTGAAATTCCTGTTGTGTTGCTGACAGCGCATGGTGATATTCCAATGGCAGTTACTGCTATGAAAGAAGGTGCCTATGATTTTATAGAAAAGCCTTTTGAACCGGAAATACTATTGGAAACAATCCGAAGGGCTGGTGAAAAACGACGCCTTATTCTTGAGAATCGGCAACTGCGAAAAAAGCTTGAAGAATCAACAGAGCTTGAAAGTAAACTCCTTGGGAACAGTGATGGTATTCAGTTTCTGCATCAGGAAATACGAGATCTAGCGCCAACGGATGCCAGTGTTTTACTCGTTGGAGATACTGGAAGTGGCAAGGAAATAGTGGCTCGCTGTTTTCACGAACTTAGCGAAAGGCATGATAAAGAATTTGTTGCCATCAACTGTGGAGCCATACCAGAAGGTCTGTTTGAGAGTGAACTTTTTGGGCATGAGGCAGGTGCATTTACAGGCGCTCGGGGGCGAAGAATTGGCAAGTTTGAACTGGCAAACGGGGGCACCATTTTTCTTGATGAGGTAAGTTCGATGCCGCTTGCTTTACAGGTAAAAGTTTTGCGAGTTCTTCAGGAACGAGAGATTGAGCGATTAGGTGGGAATAATCGTATTGCCGTTGATTTACGGATTATCAGTGCAACCAATGCCGACCCAAGGGAAGCGTGCGACAATGGTACCTTCAGGGAAGATCTTTACTATAGGTTGAATGTTGCGGAGATTCGAATTCCACCACTGCGTGATCGGGGTAGTGATATATTACTGTTGTTTGATTACTATGCACTCCGTGCCGCAGAACGCTATAAACGTGAAGCTCCGCCGCTTACGGGTGGGGCCATTACTGCACTGATGGCTCATCCCTGGCCTGGAAACGTGAGAGAATTAAAGAATATTGCGGAACGATATGTGCTTTCTTCGCAGCCTGTTCATGAGCGAATTGTAACTATTCTTCAATATGTAGATGCAGCTGATTTACATATTCAAGGGAGATCCCTTGGCGAACAGGCAATGAATTTTGAACGCTGCGTAATCGATCAGGCATTACGGCGACACAAAGGAAGCATTGCAAATGTATTGCAGGAGCTTGATTTGCCTCGTCGAACATTGAATCAGAAGATGAAAAACCACGGAATCACCAGAAAAGAATTTTTGGATTGAATTTGTTTACAGTCGGAAAGAGGGAAGTTGTGAAGAAACCAGCAATTTATGTAAAACTGTTTAGATGTCTCCTTCTGGGAATGTGTATCTGTTTCCTCTATCAAACCTCAGCCCATTCGTTTGAAAGGAAAAACTATATCTTCACAACGGCAACAGCGGGCGGAACATATTATCCAGTTGGGGTGGCGCTTGCCACGCTTACGAAAGTAAAACTGGAGCCTGAATTTGATTTTTCACTGTCTGCGATACGCTCTGCCGGTTCTGCTGAAAACCTTTCCTTATTAAGAGAAAATCGGGCGCAATTTGCAATCTTACAAGGTTTGTATGGTGCTTGGGCTTGGAGTGGCCTTGGTGAATTGGAAAATGCTGGTCCTCAAACAGATTTAAGATCGGTGACCATGTTATGGCAAAATGTGGAACATTTTGTTGTTAAATCAGATCATCTTCAAACTGGAAACATTGCAGATCTTAAAGGAATCAAAAGTGGTAATTTTTCCATAGGTAAAAAGAATTCCGGAACTGCGGGGTCAGGTAGATATATACTTGATAAACTTGATCTAAAACCTGAGAAGAATCTTGATATTGTCTACCTTGGCTACGAAGAGAGTTCTGAAGGTATGCAGAATGGAACAGTTGAAGGGATGAATATGTCTGGAGGGCCGCCCATTGCCGCCATGACCAGGACATTTGCAGCATTAGGAGAAGATGTGACAATTTTGAATTTCAGTGATAAACAGCTGGAAAAAATTAACAGTGAATTGCATCTTTGGAAACGCTACATAATACCAGCCAACAGTTATCCAGGCCAGCATCAAGCAGTTGAATCCATTGGACAACCAAATTTCATAGCGGTACGCTCAGATGTTGAAGATGATGTTGTTTATCTTTTGGTTAAAGCAATCTATGAAAACCTGTCATTTTTACATAATATTCATATCGCCACTAAACCGATGGCGATAGAACATGCTGTGGAAGGTTTGCCTGTTCCGTTGCACCCAGGAGCTGCTAGGTTTTATCGGGAACAGGGGATTGAGATACCGGAACGACTTATTGTTCGGTGAATTTTTTATGAAGGGTGGCGTGTGAAGTGTGAGGAGGGGATGGTTGGATATTTTTCTTGAAGGGTGATATGCTATTATAGACTTTCCCAGAAAATCATTGACAGTATTCGTTCATGGAATTACTTTGTAGGTACGAATAAATTTAACTGCAAAGGTGAAATCATGAGGGCATCTATTATTAAAATTGGTAATTCTCAAGGCGTTCGTCTTCCAAAACCAATACTCGAACAATGTGGGTTTCATACTGAAGTTGAAATCGAGGTTCGTAATCACGAATTAATTCTTAAATCTCCTGTTAATCCACGTGCAAATTGGAAGAAAGCATTTAAAATAATGGCTTCAAACAAAGATGGCACATTACTTGATTCTGCCTTATCTACACAATGGGATGAGGGAGACTGGGAATGGAAGTAAAACGATTTGATGTTTGTCTGGTAACTCTTGACCCAACAATTGGACACGAATTTCAAAAGACAAGACCTTGTTTAATTATCTCACCAGATGAAATGAATCGTTATATTGGAACAGTTATTATAGCTCCCATGACGACAAAAGGGAGGAAATATCCTACACGAATATCTTGTATTTTTCAAAAAAAGAAAGGGCAAATAGTTTTAGATCAAATACGAACAGTAGATAAAAAAAGACTTGTTCAGAATCTTGGAAGCATCAGTACAAAAGCGCAGAATCAAACATTGGTCATATTGCAAGAGATGTTCTGTAAATAACCTATCTACAATCATCCCGTGGCCTCCCCATAAAACTGAGGTAATCTGAAATTCAGATGTAGGATATTGTTATATAGAACGCTCTTTGATTTGGAAAAACAGTATGAAAAAATATTTTTTTAACATATTTCTTGTTTTGCTTGTACTCATGGTTTTTACGTTATCCAGTAATGCACAGGATGAAGCGACTAAGGAATATCCTGCACCCCTTGGTGTAGATGATGTTGTTGAGTATGATACTGTTACAGAATTGGTTCCCACAATGGAATCATTACAGACCAACACAGAATCGCGAGCCGATAAATTGTTTAAGAAAACGCAGGGAAAGCTGGAATATTGTCAGGAAATACGGCAAATAGCAAACGTAACAATGGATGCTAGGCAACACATTGGTGAAAATATTTCAAATGTTGTTATCAGTAATTTATCGAGGTGTGAGGCAGAGATTGAATCGCGCACTGTTTTGAAAATGATTATTGAATCCTACAAGACTCCTAGGTACGGATATGATGTCAGTAAGCAAATTGCAATCAGGCAATTTGGAGAAAGAATGTACCTTCAATGCATAGAGGGAGAGTTGTATAATTGAAACGTAAGCGCTCCATGAACACCACCCTGCACGATCTCGAAGTACCCGATATACCAACATGTATTATCGTGCACTTCAAGATCGCACATGGCGGCGTCCCTGAAACACTTATAGGGACAGGAGTTTGATAAAGCAAGGTGCGGTTAATTGGACGCTTACATTGAAACGGAGATACAAAATGAATTGTAAATATGTGAGTGTTCTGGTGGGGTTGTTCCTGCTCTTCGTGATGATGCCATGTTCTGTGTTAGGGGAAACAGAGTACAACAAGGAAATCAACAAATGCGCATATGCATTAGAGGATTGTTGTAATGTCTGTCTCAAAACAGATGTTGATGCAAAAGTCAAACCTGTAAGAAGCAAAGTTGAGGAATGTGTACGAGAATGTGATTATTATGATGATTTATGCAAAAGATTAGCTATTAAATTGCATAGTGAGACTTGAATGTGTGTAAATAAACATTTACAAAGCTTCTTTAAGCAAATCTAAAATATGCACCGCTTTAACAGGAAGTTCTGCGTGATTAATAGAATCTTGTAACTGCATAATACAACCTGGGCAGGCGGTGGCTATCTGTGTCGCCTCGCTTTCTGCAAGACCAGCTATTTTGCGTGCGCCAATCTGTTTGCTGTACTCATAATTATATACAGAGAATGTTCCGCCAAGGCCGCAGCAAAGATCAGCTCCTTCCATTTCAACATAATCAACATTTGGTAATACTTTAAGCAAATCCCGAGGCTCTTTTGTGATGCCCTGGGTTTTAAGGTGGCAAGGATCGTGATAGGTCACACGGGTGGGGTTTTCCCATGGAACCATTTTTTCAAAAAGATCAAATAGTCCCTGTTGTTTTAAAAAGACGTGGATATCCATTACTTTGTCCGTGAATTCACCAGTGTTACCCGTCATGGATTTATAATGTTCGCCGATTCCGCCATTACATGAGGCACAGCAGGTGAGAATATACTCAACTGAATGGTTTGTAAAACTACTTATATTAGTTGCGGCAAGTTTTTCGACAAGTTTTCCATTGCCAGTGGAAAGTGCTGGAATACCGCAGCAGACCTGGGAACGTGGAAAATATATTGAATAACCAAAATGTTTGAGAATCTCGATCATTGCAACCCCAGTATCGGGATAAAGATAGGTTGTGGAACAGCCTGAAAAAATACCCACCACAGGTTTCTTTGGATCGCCCTCAATAAACTCAGGATACCGTTCAAAGAGATTTTTAAATGCCACTTGAGGCAGTGTTCGTTTTGCCATTATTGGGCTTGGAAAGCGCAATCTCAAGCCACTTGCTGATGGAACTTTTGTAAGGAACACAGAGGAAAGAACAGAGCCGCTTTTAGCAAGGGTTTTAAGTACCTTTGGATGTCCTATCACAGTTGAAACCGCCTTCCCTATAATGGAGAGGCCACGGTTGTCCGTAATTTCTCTTCTGATGGCACCAACTATCTCATGTGTCGGAACTTTGTTTGGACACTTGTTCACACAGGAACCACACATAAGGCAAAGGCTGATATCTTCACGAAGACGTTTGTCGAGATCAATTTCACCTGCGAGCAATGATGCGGCAAGGGTGATTTTTCCCCTTGCAACCCCACCTTCTCTGTGGGTAGAACCGTAAACAGGGCAATGAGCCTGACAACCACCACACTTCACACATGCTTGTATTTCTGCTGTGTAATCTTTTAATGTTTTGTTTGTGTTCATGTTTTCTTACGCATCTTGTGAGAATATTTTTCCTGGATTCATGATACCGTTCGGGTCAAAAATTCGTTTGATTGTCTTCATGTAGGATATTGTACACTCATCAACTTCCATGCTGAGATATGGCGATTTCGCAATACCTATGCCATGCTCGCCACTGATTGATCCATTCATCTCTACAACAGCTAAGAAGAGTTTGTCCAGAGCTTTGTGGGCAGTTTCTTTCATACCATTTTGCTTCAGATCCACCATGAGATTCACATGGATATTGCCATCACCTGCGTGACCAAAATTAATAATAGGCACATTGAATTCCTTAGAAATTTTTTCAATGGCACGGATCATGTCCGGTACTTTTGAACGTGGTACTACTATGTCTTCATTGAACTTGTCAGGATTGATTTTACGCAGACTAGGACTGACATTTCGCCTGATTGACCATATTGCTTCAGATTCCTCATGGGTATGGGCGATTTGTGTATCAATGACTCCTGATGGTTCCACAATTTCTAATATTTTACGGGTCTGTTTATCAAGAATATCTGCGTCTCCATCTACTTCTATGATAAGAATGGCATGGCAGGATTGGGGGATATCGAGGCCGGACCCCTGACGTACACAATCAATGGTTGCCGCGTCAAGAAATTCAAGCGTAGTTGGGATAATTTTGTTTTTAATGATATTGGAGACCGCTTGAGCCGCCCCATCGATTGTTTCAAAATAGACAAGCATGGTCTTTTTGGCTTCGGGCTTGGGAATGAGTTTGAGTGTTATTTCTGTGGCAATCCCCAAGGTTCCTTCAGAACCAACAAATAGTTTTGTAAGGTCATATCCGACAACATTTTTCATAGTGCGTCCACCAGTGCGGATAACATCACCTGTGGGTGTTACAATCGTAAGTCCCAGGATATAATCTTTGGTGACTCCATACTTAACACAACGAGGCCCACCTGCACATTCCGCCACATTACCGCCAAGAGTACTAAAAGCCAGTGATGCTGGATCGGGCGGATAAAAGAGACCGAGTTTTTCGACAGCTTTTTGGAATTGCCCCGTAACTACGCCAGGTTCCACAATTGCCGTCAGGTTGTCTGTGTCAATATCAATGATTCTGTTCATCCGTGTCAACACCAGCACAATACCACCATGTACAGGAAGCGTGCCTCCTGTAAAACCGCTTCCGGCACCCCGTGGTAATATCGGAATCTTTTCTTTATTGGCAAGTTGTACTATGTTTACAACCTGTGCTGTGTTTTCTGCGTAAACAACTACGTCGGGCAGATAGCTTTGCTGTGTGGCATCGTATGAATGGGTGATTTTATCAGCTTTTTCGCAGGAGATATTGGCACTGCCGACTATCTCTTCTAACTTGTGTAGTATTTGGTCTTCAATCATGCTGCAACTCCTTGTTGAAAAATTAGTAAGTAGAATCTTTTTGCAAGATACAGTCCATAAAATACGAGTAGATGAGTCTTGTGATTTGCTGTCATAGTAATAGTAGTGAACTCATGCAGGTATAACATTTTATTGTCTTATTGTATTAGATGCAGAAATAACGATAAGCGAGTATTTGCCTGTTGTCTTGAAAAGAAAGGTTTTTTTTTGCTTGTCAAAAGTAAACATTCGAGTTGGGGCAAAAATAGGATCAACCACTGAACTGTAAATGTTTGGATAGTGCCCCAGGTTCGC
>JAOZTO010000083.1 GCA_029942265.1 Desulfocapsa sp. | reverse complement strand
TTTTAGAAAATTCTTCGATTTTGAACGAAATGCCTATTCTCGAACAAGCTCCTAGGTTATTTAATGTACGTTCCTTAGCTACTTGATACGCGTCCGCCCTCATTGGGGAATGTGGCTTCAGCATGTTCCAACCGATCTCCGGAAAACACCCAAGAATCACACCCAAGGCCAGACCACTGCTCACCGCCGAGAATAGCGGTGTGAGCCTCACCGAGTTTCATCTCAAGAACAAGATCATATTTAAAAGGTTCCACAAGATAACCTCGAACAAGATTATCAAGTTTTTTACCATCCCCTTCCCCCGGCAATAATTCATGGTACTGCACAGCGTCCAAACCACGAAGAACTATCGCACATTTTCCCATGCGGTCGTCTAATTCCTCGCCGATCCACGACCTTTCTCCAAGAATATTAGAGTCCACGCCAAGCACAAAAAGCTGATCCTCTGGAAGTTTAACTTTACGCAAAACACACTGCTCAACGCACACATCATCGTGATCCAAGGAATCTTTCAGAAGAGTCTTGAGCCCCAGCGCACTTCTCGGATACTGAGTCAAAAGCCCGATATGACGATAACGACGACACTCCTCGGGGACTGAGTTCAGAATCTCCTTATGCCCGAATCCAAGCAGACAGTTCAAACGCTCCAGCCACGAACTATCTTCCTCATCAACGGCCTTTACCATCAATCTGGAACGGGACCAGGCGCGGAAAAACTGCACGTAGATATCATTGTTTATGATATCAAAAAAGTCTCTGGTTACAGACTTATCTTCCGAAGCTTCTTCAAGCAGTTCTTCAGTATAAAATATTGGCAGGGGGGATGAAGCCCCATACAAACCCATGAAAGTTGCTTCTATGCGATAACGTTCGCCATCCTTGGACGACTCCTCTGTAATCTCAGTGAGATCCGTAGCCGGAAATCCAAGAGACAACTGCGGGCGCACACGAAGGTGGTCACGATAAAACGTTTTCAGCTCCTTCCCCGTACAATATTTAGAATGTAGACGGAGCAGTCGGATAGCCTGAAAAAAAGAATAGGCGGCAGGGTTCTCGAGAAGCTTGCCAGTTATAGAAGAGGGCGATCGCCGATCATCGCATTCCAATGATATAGCTCCTTATTTAAAGTATCTTCTACTGTTAAGCGGGTAAAACAGTTTACAGAAGCATATCCTGCAAAGAACCTGTTCATTACAGAACTGAAAAGATATAAATCACCGCTATTGGCAAATCCGTCACAAGTAAGCGACAATTTAATGTCCCGTCCACGCATAACAAGACCTTGAACCAGCCTGTCTCCCTCACTTAACTTCATGCTCTGGATAGCTTCAACCCGCTTGGTATTCGCCACCACCGACCCACGGTCACGAGTGTCGGTGAATACGTAGAGTTTAACCATGGCACGAAGGCTATCAACATCTGCAACTGAAAGATAATTGATGTACAAATGTGACAACAATCTCCAGAGTAAGTTCTTGCCGAGTGGCGGCTGAACAGGTGAAGTAGGCTGCCGAATGTTTTTAAAAGTAGCCAGTTCAGGCGATGTTGATGTTGGCTTTGAAATATCACCGAAGCGAAGCTTTTCGGGCAAATTCCCGTTGGTGCAAGTTAAAGACATGGACAACGTTTCGAGTCTGGGAGCTTGCCCTTGAGGCGGGTAAGACACAGATAAGTAAAGATTTGTCTTGTCCATAACCAACGAGCGCCGATGATGCACGGTGTAGACAGGCATTTCCTCAGATCTTGGGTTGAACATTTGAAATGGCTTGTATGGCCGTTCTTCAACTGTTCCCTGAACATATCCAACCACGCTATCTACAGAGTAAACCTGATAATCTCCCCCCAAACCTCCTGTAGGTATCACTTGATATTCTGGTCGCTTATGATCAAGAGTGACTGGCTCCGCATCACGCTGAAAAAGATTAATAGCAGGAGTTGCGAATAGGCACAGATGCTCCTCGGTAAAATCAAGTAACTCAGTTGGAAGATTGTCCAATTCCAGCACAATTTCAAAAGTTTTCTCATCTCCGCGATTCTTCCACTTATCAAGACCATTCACATCAAAAAAGAGAAATTTCTCAGGAAGAATGAAATATTCCTGTAAAATACGATAGCCCGGAAACGACTGAGAAGGGTAAGGAAGTAAAGCTTCCTCATCTTCAAAGCCAACAGCCTTAAGATTTCCAGCGCCAAGCATTGCAACATTTCCGTTCGAACTGCTAACCCGTATTCCCCGTATGCAATCGAAGAGAGTTTTATATCTGTCTGAAGCGGAAGCATAACCACCGGTTAAGTGAAAACGCAGACGTGAAACATTCCACTCATCAAGCGTTACCCCCTTTAACTCAAACCCTAGAGTCAGTGTTCCGGATGTACCCGCTCGCTGAACCATATCAACCCTAGTAATAGCTAACGGATGCAACTCCACATCATAAGTCGTCGAAAAAGTACACTTGACCCCTTTAACAGGAATTGAAGAAATCTGAGAACCCAGCGGAACGTGAACCGTTTCCATCAGGCTCGGCTTAGGAGTAAATTTGACAATCGTTGTGGACGGAATAGGCCGCAAATAGTGAGGGAAAACCAACTGAACAAGTGCGTGAATAATCTCAGGAAATTCATCATCAAGCTTTTGGTTAATCATACCAGACAAAAACGCAGAGCCTTCCAGCAAACGCTCGACGTCAGGATCGGATCCCACCCCAGTCAGCATTGGTGCCAATGCGGGATGGTTCTTAGAAAATTCTACAGCAAGTTCACGTAGATGCGTTAGTTCTCTTTGGTAGTACTCTTCGATCATATTATTTAGTTATCTTTAACCATAATTCGTCC
Organism: Desulfocapsa sp.; assembly: GCA_029942265.1. Lineage (GTDB taxonomy): Bacteria > Desulfobacterota > Desulfobulbia > Desulfobulbales > Desulfocapsaceae > Desulfocapsa. Next base: position 5,543 of record JAOZTO010000083.1, on the reverse strand, counting down.
ATCAGGGTCGAGTACTGTTTCAAAAATGACAGGCATTTCCTGTCCTTCAAGTTTAAGCTTTGCTTGAAGCTTGAATTGTAAAGACAGAGGCGCATCATCTTCAGGTATAAATTGAATATTCACATCTTCTAAACGAGGCTCGTATTTAAGAATGACCTCGGTCATTGATTCTTCAATATCCCGAACAGCATCAAACCCTGTCGCTCCGATCATTGAAGTAAAATCAGGCACGCCATAATCTGGAGCAATCTGGGCATTTCCCTGACGAGTGTTCAGAATCATGCGTAAATGCTCAAGAATAGATTTGACCACTTGGCCAGGTTCAGCGGCATCGCGCCAATCAGGGTCTTGTTCCATAAACCTGATGCGCTCAAGCAGACGTTGCCCATTCATTCAATTACCCCGGTAAAAGAAGGGGCTCCCCGAAGAAGCCCCTTCTAGTAATTTATAAGCTTAATTTTCAGTTAACTCTTAGTTTGCCTTCCAATCATCGGTGTACTCGATATTACCGTCCGTATAGGCCCAGGTAATTTTTGAGTAAGTGAAGCTGATTTCTTCCATATCATGATAAGGTTTATTATCAGGTAGGAATGTCACAGGTTTGTATGCATGATGATTGACGATAATCGCTTCTTCCATTTTGATTGTGTAGTATTTTTTCTCAATACCAGTTGGGTCGATGCGGTAATGATCGATTTCAACGGTCAACTGCTCACCTTTACAGCATGCCTGAGCAAGTTTCGGAGAGGCATTATCAATATGTTTAGTCACAGTGAAAGGTCTGTGAATGCGCTGTCCTGTGGGCAAACCAGTATGAGTATCTCTAGGAATTTCAACATTATGGTCGATAGCATAAATGAGCATGGTGTCTTTTTTATCACCAGACTGAGTACAGTCGCCTTTGATCTGACCTTGAGTCTTTCCTGTCACTTTCATATATGAAGTTAACGCCATGATCCTTCTCCTTATAATTTTATGTTACAAATACACCTTTAAGATGTCGCTGACACATAATAGCCGGCGACCTAGCTAAGGAACGGGGTCGAAATAACTTCCCCGTTCCTAACCTAAAAAACTATTCTTTTTCCAACTTACCAACCAGAGACAAAGTAAACGCTGCGCCCATGTACTTAAAATGAGGACGGGCTTTGAGGGAAACCGAGTACCAACCTGGGTCGCCTTCAACATCGTTAACCTCAATCTTTGCCATGCGAAGTGGCCTGCGGCTACGTACGCTCGGAGCTGGATTATCCATTTCAGTTACATACTGAGCGATCCAAGTATTAAGCTCACGTTCCAAGTCGCCACGCTCTTTCCACGTGCCGATGTTTTCACGCTGAATGACTTTAATGTAATGAGCCAGACGATCCATAATCATCATGTAAGGGAACTGAGTTGACAGCTTGTAATTGAGCTCTGCCTCCTTACCTTCCTTGCTGGTACCGAAGAACTTCGGTTTTTGTGTAGAGTTGGCTGAGAAAAAAGCGGCATTATCGCTACCTTTGCGCATGGTCAAACCGATGAAACCTTCTTCGGCTAACTCATATTCCCTGCGCTCAGACAAAAGAACCTGAGTTGGAATTTTGGTCTGAACCGCGCCCATAGCTTCGTACTGGTACAAAGGCAGATCTTCTACAGCCCCTCCCCCCTGCGGCCCGATGATATTTGCACACCAGCGATATTTTGCGAATGAATCCGTAAGTTTGGAAGCAAAAGCGAAAGCAGTGTTTCCCCAGCAAAAATCACTGTCGCCATCTGTAACAGATTCTTGATAATTGAAGGTCTGAGCAGGTAAAGTATTCTGTCCATAAGGAAGTCTGAGCAGAAATTTAGGCAATGTCAGCCCAACATTTCGTGCATCATCAGACTCACGGAAAGAATTCCATTTTGCATACTGTGGCATTTCAAAAATAGACTTCAAATCTTTCAGATTTGGAAGTTCACTCCATTTTTCAATTCCAAAGAATTCAGGTCCAGCAGCAGCAATAAACGGAGCATGAGTCATCGCAGCAACAGAAGCTGTGTATTGCAAAAGTTTCATATCCTGAGGACCTGGGCCAAAATCATAGTTCCCAATAATAGCCCCAAAAGGTTGTCCTCCGAACTGACCATATTCAGCCGTGTAGGCCTGCTTATAGAGACCAGATTTAGTGATTTCTGGAGCATCATCGAAATCATCAAGTAAATCAGCTTTAGATACGTTCATCATCTGAATGCGGACATTTTCGCGGAAATCTGTGCGATCCACCAAAAATTTAAGCGAACGCCACGAAGACTCCATCTGCTGGTAGTCTTTGTTGTGCATAATACTATCCATTTGCAAGGATAATTTCTGGTCAATCTGAGCTAGCATATCATCAACCAACCCACCGGAAACTTTAGCCCCTTCACGCTCAGGCTTAACCATTTCCTCAAGGAAAGCCTGTAGGCCAGCCTTGGTTACGGAATAGGCCTCATCATCTGGTTTAAGCTTCGTTGCTTCAACAATATCGTCCAGCAAGGACGACCCTTCAGTCGCTGTATCAGCGGCCTGTTGCTGTTGTTCTTGTTTCTCTTCAGCCATATATACCCCCTTACTCGATTCCAAGTTCTTTAAGTAAACGTTCTCGTGCACCTGCGTCCTTGACCAATCCCTGAACTTTTTTCCTGAACTCAGGAACATTGGATAGTGGGCTTTTCAAAGCTTTGAGAGCCTTGCGCAGTTCCATAAGCTGCTGCAACTCAGGCACCTGCTCAATAATCTGGTCGGGATCAAAATCTTTAAGACTGCCAAATTTAAGTTTCACAGCCATTTGAGCATCAGGGTCGTCGGTAAGTTTGTTGTCAACTCCCAAAGTAAGCTCTAGATCTTGAGCTTTGAGTACCTCGTTGAAATTGTCTTTGTCAATATTAACGGGGTCACGATCCTCGACCATGCTATCATCGCTCTTTTGAGAGAAGTCTCCCAGCACCAGAAGTTTTAGAGGAAGTTCAACTTCTTCTTTGGCATTACCCGTTTCCGGTTTATAAACTATGTTCACCCTTTCTTTAGGGGCTACTGATCCTTCTTTCGCCATTCTTTTGACCTCCAAAAAATTGTTTCAAATATTATTATTTCAATGAACCTTAGTTCATACCATCTATTTTAAGCGCTTCAGCAGGGTTAATCCTACTAATTTGCTTCAATGTATCCTTTGCTAAGGTAATAGTTTCATCTCCACCCTCTGCAATGAGCGCTTCGTAAACTGTAGTAAGTCCGTTAAAAGCAAGTTCCGGATCCCACTTCTCAAGGTGGAACTTCTTAATATGCTCAAGAACTTCGTCCACATGAACATGTGCAAGTCCGCCCTGACCCACATCAGTGAGAATTCGGATCAGTCCGAGCCTGAGCAAAAACTGCTCATGACCGGAGGGACTACTATTTAAACTATCCTGAATAATAGTCACAGCATCAAATATTTTTTTACTTTTCACAAATTTGGCTGCTTCAGCAAAAACCTTATCCACAGCTGCCCCCTTCTCACTTACTCCACTAAACCCTGAATCTTTCTCTCTATTTAGAGATTTCAGCCAGGACTTTGTCTTAGCATCGGCAAAAGGGGTTCCATCTGAAAAGGTCATAGATTCAATGCCCACAAGCCTTTTAACCAGAAAGCCAACCTCAAGTTCTATGGCAAGTTTAGCATTTGAGTAATCATCGCCAAGCCCATCAAGAGCAAGAACTGTAAGATGACTCAAATCGAGCCAGAAAAGGAATTGTTTTATTCTTGATTCTGCTGCCTGAGCGGCTCCTGTATAATCGTGGCTGTCTAATAAACTGACTATAGAATCTTTCACTGAATTTTCAGGCGGCGGAATCATCGTCAGCCCTTTCTCAGCAGGTGGTAATGCAACCACGGGTGACCATGCGGCCATTCTCCTCATCCTATATCCAGAAACATCTGCCACGTCATTGGCGAGTTGGTAATCCGCAACAGTAGATAACAAATCAAGTGCCGTACTAAGCTGCTTTTGGCACTCCTCCGGAGAACCGAAGGATCCCGCAGAACCAACACTTTCCGTTGCGACTTGAAGATCACTCTGTGACTGACTCTGCGGATCACTTGCGGAATCTGACTGCCCATCGCAGTTATCTTGTGGTTGCTCAGGTTCCTGTTCTGCTCCGGCCTCAAGAGGCAAACGGTTGGCGTAGTCAGCTAAATTTCTTAAAATAGGGGCGTCATCTGATTTTTCAGCAAGGGCTTCATCAAGACCTGTAATACGCTGAATTAAAAGATCAACGGAGTCTTTCGAGATATCACCGCCTTCATAGGTTGTGAGAAATTTTTCAGCATTATCAGACCACCAGCTTATGGCGTTAAACCTGCCACGCATCCTTTTTTTAGCAGGATACATGTTATCCCAATATTCAGTGACCATATCCAGCATAACCTGGGCACCAACAGAGAGTCCTTCAACTCCCTTCAAATTCAAAAGAGCGGCACCAAGATATGCGGCTACCTTGATATCCTTAGATTTGCTGGAGAGAATGGTTGAGCAAAGTTTAACAACACGCTTCCAATCAATAGCCCCATCAGCGGTGACACTGGTAAGCTTATCCACTTGCTGTTGAAGTTCGTCATATTCCGGTTCATAACGGGCATCGTCACCCGTGGGTCTGGCACTGCTTATAGGTTCTTTTCCGAGAGTTACTAGATCCATCAATCCACCACGAACACCATAAAAAAATTATCCAGCCCAGTTGCAAATGAAAACCACATATCAAATCAATCATTTAACAGAATCAGTTTGTAGGATAGATTAATTTTGTAAAAAAAGCTGGGAGTTTATTTGACCGTTTCAAACGGAAAGCGAAATTATATTACTCACTGCAGCTCCGTTGACCAATCAGCCAGCACTGAGAGGATTTTCGTTCTCGCTCAGTTATACTAGACCGTACAGCTATTTGTGCAAGTTGTTTTGTAGGTTCTGTGGCAAACGGGTGCAATATGGAAAAGCGACAGAACCGTAATTCTTCAGTCCCCTGACCCATTTACCTGCGTGAGCTATTAGCTCATTATACAATTGCAACCAGTTCCAAATCAAACGTAAGATCCTTTCCAGCAAGAGGTGGGTTGGCATCAAGCACAATAAATTCATCGTCAATATCTATTACTTCCACCATCATTGCCTCTCCACCAGTGCCACCGACCTGGAGTTTTTGACCAATCTCAGGGTTCAAATCAGGTGGTATCTGGCTTTTTGGCATCTGCATTACCATTTCTGCATTATGCCTTCCGTAAGCCTGGTCCATCTGGATTTCCACCGTTTTTTTATCGCCTACTTCCATTCCGGTAAGAGCTGCATCAAACCCTGGGATCACCATCCCAGAACCAAGAGTTACATCCAATGGTGCCTGCCCCTCAGAGGAATCAAAAATTGTTCCATCTTCTAAGTAGCCTTTATAATTAACTTGAACTTTATCGCCCTTTTTTGCTGGTGCCATAGCACTATCTCCATATATTTTTCATTTAATTAAAACTGTAAAAAGAAGTCACCACCTTAGCACACCAAATCTATAATTA
>JAOZTO010000082.1 GCA_029942265.1 Desulfocapsa sp. | reverse complement strand
GTGACAAAGCAACTCTTTTTAACTAATGATTAATGGGATAATATATGCACCGGCAACAACTGTCAAGTTTTTTTCACAAAAAGTAAAAAAAATTATACCTTTCATCCATTATTCTTTATAAATTCCCCCTTCGGAAGTAAATTCCATCCCGTATACCGACACCCTGTCACCCCCCATTCCGAAGATATAGCCCTCAAGCAGATCACCTTTTTCAGGTTCTAGGACAAACAGTCGCCCTTTTAGCTGTTCACCGTTTTCCAGTGGTTTAACACCACTTAAAAATTGAAAATCCAGTACCGAATGTTGAAAAAGATTCGTATGCCACATCTCAGCAAACCCTAAGCCATCCCACAACATCCCTCGAACCTGACCATTTTTATACAATCGTGTTTTATTCATCATCTTAGGTGAATATAGTTCATTATCCACTGCAATAATATCCTGTCTTCCATCACCATCAAAGTCTGCAACAACCAAACGGATAGGAACGGTAAGTCCTTTTGGATTCAATTCCCTGCCGCCAAATCCCGAAGGTGTCGTGTACAACAGATCCAGATTGGAATTATAGACTTTCAGCTGTTCTTTTTTTGTAATTGCCACGACTTCATTGAACTGATCACCATCCAGGTCTGCAAAAACAAAATTAAATAAATTCACAGACTGAGGAAGTGCTAATTGTTCATCTGTGGAAACTATCTGATCCGGCTGTAATCTCAGCCTGTAGATTCTAGGTGCAACCATACTCCCGACACCACTCTGTTGTCCTGCCAGTATCACTCCTTTGCCCGGAACATGCACAGGCCTAAGATACCAGTACACATTTTTATACAGCCATTTAGTACCAGTGGACGGGCTCCACTCCATAACAAAGGAACGCGGCTCTTTATCTCGGGTAGCACTTATATATATTTCCATGATCCCGTTATTGTTCAAATCTGCCACATTGACAGCGTGAACCTTCAGGCCACCTTCAAGAGGGACCGTAACAAGATGTTCAATTTTTCTCTTTTGTAATTGGTATATCAACACCCTGGCATTGGTGACCAGCACTATTTCGTCAAGAGAGTCGCCATCGATATCACCTGCAGTCATTGCTTCAGCCTGAACTGGTAACACTTTACTCTTATATCGATCTGTGGCCTGTACTTCCAAGCCAATTGCATCGGCAACAAAATCCTCTTGACCAATGGAAAGTCCCAAGCCGCCATTGCGTCTCATTGCCCTGTCTGGATGGGCAGTACTTAAATCAATCTCACTGTCAGCTTTCCGCTTCTTATCTTCTTTGCCAGTGGCACCTTTCTGAACATGAAAAAGCGTCCCATCAATATCTGCGACAAGCTCATCTAACGCAACCATCAGCCCAGTAGGGCTTGTAGCAGTGGTTTTAAAATGCAGTGGTTTTTTGTCTGAGGGCTTATAGACAGTTGCAGAGAGTGTAATGCCAGCTTGCGTACTAGCAAGACTGCTCTGCATTCGGTAAGAAGCCAAATCCCTTTGTTTATTCATTTTTTGTTTCATCAACACTTCGCCATCAACAAGGGGAGAAAGCCTGCTTGCAAACATTAAGCGCAGACTATCGCCAAGATATGATAAATCGCCAGCCTTTGTTACATCTGTGGGATACAAAATCATTCGCTTTGGCTCGACCGCCTGTACAGATGTTGCTGTTATAAACAGTAAAAACAACACGGACAGACTGGCACAATATTTTTTCAGAACATTACACATCATCATCCTCTATATATGTTTTGATGGATTCACAAATACTCTTCATCGGGTTTTCTAAAAAAAATACAATTACAAAATTAAAATGATTCTACTGTACTTCCATATTCGCCGCAATCAACAATCCTACTTGTAGCTAACTTGTAGTGTATTCCCTTTTGGAAAAGAAGCGAGGTAGCATTTTTTCTTCTTGACTTCTATCATGAAAACCTCTATTTTGAGAGATAGTTAAATTTTTTGTACTTCATACTACTGAAAAACATTTTTTGTTTAAACCTATGAAACGATCATTTTCCATACTACTGACCCTTCTTCTTGTAAGCGTTGCCATAAATGTGCATGCTGCTGGGGACAATTTAGAGCCGGGAAAATACCAGTTGTTTGCTTACTCCACCAGCAATGGAAACACAGCACTTTCTACCAGTAAGAATTCATCGGTAAACGCAGGTTTCCAAAATTTGTCCATCGCTCCACAGCTAATGGATACAGTACTCAACCGGGAGACAAACTTCTCCGGAACCCCTGTCAGACCTGTGGATAATGGTAATTACCATGGCTTTGCCATCAAAGCTGCCTATGCGCCCACATCTGCCATTACTATTCACAGCTCCGTTGCACTCACTGACATCACCGACAAAGAGCATATTGATTATACTGATCGAGTAGGCTGGGAAGTTGATCTTGGCGTCGCCTACAAATTTATGAATAAATTTGCCTATGAAGTGCATTTTGGATATATGGATACCGGCGAACTCTTTAAAGAAAGTACAAGCTTCACAGATGTTGAGAGCATTGGTATCATTAGCAACAAGCTGACCATGAGTTTTTAACAAGCTGACTTCGCAACCTCAAAACTACAGTGCGATGGTTTGGTTAATTTAAGGTATTGGCTAAATGGTTACGTTTTCCCCAAAGATTAAATCGTGAAATTCCGCAGTGCGTCACAAACCAGACTCGAACTGGAAACATCCCTCAAAGAATGTCGTCGGAGACCACACTCCAATATCAACAAAGGAAAACTTCTCCTCTCTCCCGAAATATTCAACACAGCAGGAAGTGAAACCAACGTTGTTATCAGTCGTTTTTCGATTCTTGACAATACTGGAAACATCCACATTGGTGCATGGTGCATGATAGGTGCGAGATCACGAATATATACCCATGACCACTGTCATCAGGGGCTGGAACCACTGCTCGCTGTTCAAGAAAAACGTGGCATTGTCTGGCAGGATAAATATATCGGAAAAGATGTATGGATTCATGAGAATGCCATTGTGCTCTACCAGGCTAATCTACTACCTGACGGGTTTGTTCTTGGAGCTGGATCGGTGCTAACTAAAAACCCGGGTGCCTATGAAATATGGGCCGGCGTTCCTGCACGGAAAATTGCCGACAGAAAGGAGCTTTCCCCAACTGAATACTCCGCCCTCTTTGAACAGGAAGCATTCAGCCTGAAAGAATACCTTCAGCTGGACACACTACAAGACACTGAATTTTGATATTCTCTTCGTGATTTACGACTATGCCTGAAAAGAAAATATACAACATCCTCATGTATTCCCATGATACTTATGGACTTGGGCATATCAGGCGATCCATGGCCATAGCTAGGCATTTGTCAGGTTCAGAAGTTAATATTCTTATCCTCACCGGTTCTCCCATTGCAGGACGATTCTCTCTTCCGGAACAGGTCGATTTTGTCCGTATTCCTGGGATGATCAAAAAAACCAATGACGAATACCGTTCTCTCTCCATTCGTATTGACCCTGACCAGGCACTTCATATCAGGAAAAATATCATCCAGGCGACCGTTGAAGCGTTTAAACCTGATCTTTTTATCGTGGACAAAGAACCTCTCGGGTTAAAAAAAGAAGTCCTTCCCACACTTCAATGGATTCGTGCGTTCCTGCCTGATACTAAAACTGTTCTCGGTCTTCGGGATATTCTTGATGAATCTGCTGTGGTCTGTAACGACTGGAAAACACGAGATGTGTACCGCTATCTTGATGAGCTGTATGATGAAATTTGGGTTTACGGAAACAAGAACATTTATAATCCAATAACTGAATATAACATTCCTGCCTTAATTCAACCCAAAATATGTTTTACCGGATATATTCCCCGCAAACTATGGTCACAGGGTATCCGTAAAAAAATTAGGAAAAGATATCGAATCATGAAAGAGGATATATTTATCCTTGTTACTGCTGGAGGCGGAGGAGATGGTTGTGAACTCCTTGACCATTATCTCTCCATGCATGATTTTTTCCCGACCTCGCTTCCATTTAAATCTCTGATGATCACCGGCCCGTTTATGCCAAAATCCAGCCGTGAAAAAATCAAAAACAGAGCAAAGCAATACGGGATAAAAACACAACCATTTCATCCACGAATGGAACAATTAATTGCTGCTGCCGATCTTGTGATTTCCATGGGGGGATATAATACCATTTGTGAAATTCTTAGCCAACGCACTCCGGCTCTCATTATTCCAAGAGAAACACCACGCAAAGAACAGCTTATCCGTGCAGAAAAACTCTCACAACAGGGGTTGATTGATTACCTTCCCTGGAGTACCGTTTCTGCCCAGTTATTACGTGATAAAATTATTACCATTCTTAGCAGCAGTGACAAGTACGTAGACAGCATGACCAATTTCCAGCTTTCAGGACTCGACACCATGCAGAACAGATTGGAATACTTCAGAGAATCGTTATGAACAAACCACCAAACAACACTTTGGGGTACATTCTAAAAGGGTATCCACGTATCTCTGAAACATTTATCTCCAATGAGATACTGCTGCTTGAACGTCTTGGTTTTCGGATGCGGCTTTTTCCCATGCGCCATCCTCGAGAGGATTTCTGTCATGATTCTGTAAAGCAGATCCAGGCTCAAGTGGATTATCTTCCAACGGAGATTTTACTCGATTTTCCTCGGTTATTACTTCCCAATATATTCCTTGCAGTCAAACGACCGGCACAGTACAAACATGGACTTAGTCTTGCTTACAGCCGATACAAGCGCACCGCAAACCTAGCCACATTTAAACATCTGCTTCAAGCTGGGTATTTGTGTAATTCACATCTCCTAAAAGATACCTCAATTACTCATCTACATGGACATTTTGCTCACTCTCCCACATCTGTGACCATGTTTGCCGCCCTTCTTTCCGGAAGGCCATTCAGCTTTACCGCTCATGCAAAGGATATTTACACATCAAATTCGGAACAGCTTCGTGAAAAAATCCGGCTGGCAGAATTTGTATTAACCTGTACCGATTACAACCGCAAATATCTTGAAGACATTAGCGATGGCCTAGACACACCCATCCATTGCATTTATCACGGAATCGACCTGAAACTCTTTTCACCGTCCATCAAACATACTATATGTACGCCGCCTTACAAACTGTTGACGGTGGCCAGGATAACAGAGAAAAAAGGCCTTCCCACTCTTTACAAAGCACTACGAATCCTCAAAGACGACGGATTACAATTTGAGCACACCCTTATTGGGGATGGCGACGACAAAAATGCAATTTTGCGTCTTATAACAGAACTTGGTCTTGACGATTGCTGTCACTGTTTAGGTACCAGAACACACAAAGAGGTACTGAAACAGTTTGAGAAAAGTGATCTTTTTGTACTAGCCTGTGAGATTGCCGATAATGGTGACCGGGACGGTATCCCCAATGTACTCGTGGAAAGCCTTGCCATGGGAGTTCCCAGCCTATCAACCAATGTTTCTGCAATTCCTGAAATTCTTATTCATGGAAAAACAGGTATCACAGTTGAGCCTTCACAGCCAGAAATACTAGCGCAACAGATCAAGGAAATAGTGACAAATCACAGTTTGCGAGACACAGTTATTCAGGGTGGGTTCGCACATACCAGAGATCACTTTGATAACCGTTCACTTGTTGCAGAAATAGGTGCTATTTTCGACAAACAGTTTGCAGTAAATAGTAGCCCTGTCTGTTAAAAGCCATGCGAATTTGTTTCTACGCACCATTCAAGCCCCTTGGTCATCCAAATCCTTCCGGCGATCTGATTATTGCTACCGGTCTTCATGATTTTCTTGTATCCCGTGGCCATCAAGTACTTATCGCAAGTGATCTTCGTTCACGATGGATTTTTTTAAAACCGTGGCGTTTTTATGAAATTATCCGGGAACGAATCAATACAGCAAAGCGTATTCGTGATTTTGCTCCTGACTTGTGGTTGACGTATCACTGTTACTATAAGGCACCTGATCTTTTAGGCCCTGCACTTTCAAACAAATTTGATCTTCCCTACTGCATATTTCAGGGGATTTACTCAACAAAACAGCGGCGACGTTTAAAAGGGAAAATAGGATTTCACTTAAATCGTCACGGATTACTACAGGCTGATCAACTCTTCACAAACAGAAAACTTGATTATACGAACCTGCAAAGAATTATTCCAGCTGATCGTCTTGCATATATTAAACCTGGCATATTCCCTGAATCATTCTGCTTTGATAAGCTATCAAGAGACAGTATGCGGAAAACATGGCAGGTAGGCGATACACCTGTCATCCTCAGCGCAGCCATGTTTCGACCAGACGTTAAGACCAAAGGACTTCTCTGGATGATAAAAGCACTGGCAAAACTTGCCGTCCAAAATATCCCCTTCAAACTCGTTATCGCAGGAGATGGCAGCGAACGTAAAACTCTTGAACAAACAGCTCAAAAATACCTTCCCAATCGGGTTCTTTTTGTTGGTAAAATAGAGCGGGGAAAAATGTATCAATTTTATTCGGGAGGCGATCTGTTTGCCTTTCCTGGAATCCGAGAATCACTTGGTATGGTTTTTCTTGAAGCCGAGTCCTGTGGCTTGCCAATCGTTGCATTTAATAATGGCGGTATCCCGGAAGTGGTCGAAAATGGAAAAACTGCATTTCTCACAGAAATCTTTAATGAGGATTTATTTTGTGAATCTGTTAAACAGTTACTACAAGACAAAGAACAACGTAGCACTATGGGATTGGCAGCAGCAGTTTATATCCGTGAAAACCACGACCTGCACAACAATTACTTACACTTTGAAAGTATCCTAACACGCCATGTTCACACTACTTAGAAATCACGACAAAACTAATCCACAGACAGTTATTGCCATGTTGCGCCATGGGAAAACTCTTTGGAATGAAGAGGGAAGAATTCAGGGACAAAACAATTCTCCCCTTTCAAGAACTGGTAGTCAGCAGGTTCACCTCTGGGGAAAATTTATAGCTAAATATACCATTGATCAGATTATTGCCAGTGATCTTGGTAGGGTGCGGGAAACTGTCGCCATTATTCAACAATACCGCACCTCTGTTCCGGTGGAATGGAATGCACAGTTACGGGAGCAGGACTGGGGACAATGGGAAGGAAAAACATTCGCTGAACTAAAAAACAAACAGACAGAGGAACTTAACACCCAAATTCGTGCAGGATGGGAGTTTCGTCCTCCTGGCGGTGAAAGCAGAAAAGAAGTCCTGCAACGTGCCATGCCTGTTATTCAAAGCAGCGTAAAAAAAAATCCTGGGAAACGTCTTCTGATAGTTTCCCATGAGGGTATCGTGAAATCAATCTTGTATCATCTTGCTGGTAGAGCATTCCTCCCCGAAGAAAAGAAACTTTTGCAAAAACGTCAGCTTCATCTTCTGACAACAGAAGACAGCAAACTTTCCCTTGGCCCTTTGAATATTTTTCCAACCACTATGGAATCACCCAAATGAAAATCGCCTGCTACTGCCAACATGTCCTGGGGATTGGACACTTTCACCGCAGCCTTGAACTTTGCAAGGTTTTAGCAGAAAACCATGAAACGGTAATGATCCTTGGCGGCCCGGATGTTGATCTTCCTGAATCTTCTGTTCAATTTCTGCAACTCCCCGGACTACAGATGGATGCTGATTTTTCAAAGCTTATTCCCTGTAAAGAAGGGAGCAAACTGGACAAAATCAAAGAACAACGCCAGCTGCAACTCTTTGATTTTTTTGTCGACTTTGAACCGGATATCTTTCTTGTTGAGTTATATCCCTTTGGCCGTAAAGCCTTTCGATTTGAACTTGATCCGGTTCTAAACGGTATTGCTTCCGGAACACTTCCCCCCTGTATTCGTCTCTGTAGCCTGCGAGACATTCTAGTTGAAAAAACAGATAAGGAGAAATACGAAACACGGGTTATTACACGTTTAAACAGTGCCTTTGATGGGCTTTTGATCCACTCTGACCCAGTATTTATCCCACTCGACAAAACATTTTCACGAGTAGAAGATATTGCTATCCCGATGCACTACACCGGATTTATAAGCCCCCCTACCACACATGATGCAACAGGCACACAGCTTCGCAAAATCCTTGGCTTATCTACGGAGGACAAACTCATTGTTGCTTCAATTGGTGGCGGAAATGTTGGTGCTGAACTTCTTCTTGCAACTGTTGCAGCAGCGCAGCTTCTTGACACTCCCTATGATATACACATCCATATATTCACTGGAATATACAGCGATCCAAATCTTCAGGAAAATCTCCAACAGGCAAGTGGTGAAACTGTTACAATTCATGGGTTTTCATCCAATTTTCCGGAATGGCTGGCAGCAGCGGATCTCTCCATTTCAATGGCTGGCTATAACACCTGTATGAACCTTTTACAGGCAG
>JAOZTO010000081.1 GCA_029942265.1 Desulfocapsa sp. | reverse complement strand
ATATATCATTCTTAAGTGAAATGAATACCTCATTGTTCAAGCATTTTCTCCTTGCATGTCAAAAAATGGTGTCTATAGTGTAAGCGCTTCACAGGAGAATAATAAATTATTTATCCCTGTTTATCTCATAAATGCACCATAAAATAATAGCTGATACATCACATATGACAAACTCGTAAAAAGGTCGAACTTTAGATGGCAAAGTAAAAAACTTCATATGCAGCAACGAAGCAGATGAAGAGTTTTGACGCCGCCATCACATATCGAATAGAGGAAACTATGACACAAGAAAATACAGAAAATTTGACAGAAGACCTGCCAATAGTAATTGCAGAGATGGAAAAAAAATGTAAACAGGCGCCTGATAATGTGGTTGCTTTTCATCATCTCGGCCTTGTCTATATGAAGGCTGGAAGAATCGATGAAGCAATTACCTGCTTGGAAAGATGTATAGAAATAGACAATCAAGCCAATCAGCCAATGATTAATCTTGGTGCGATCTATTTTGGCCAGGGTAATCTTGATAAGGCTCAGGAGTTGAATGAGATGGCCATCAAGGCTCAACCCGATCTTTCAGCTCAGGCTTATGCCAATCTAGGCTTGATCTGGCAGCAACGCAACGAAATGGACAAGTCTATAGCTGCTTATGAAAAAGCAATCCAGTATGATCCAAAACTTGCCACAGTGTGGATGAATCTGACATCTGTTTTAACGATGAAAGGTGAAGACGAACGTGCCTTGAAATCCGCACGCAAAGCAACTGAGCTTGAGCCAGATTCTCCCCTTGCTCACAATAATCTTGCTGTAGCACTTTTTTTTAGTGGTGATTATGCTACTGCCAAAAATCATTTGGAAAAAGCAAAGGAGCTGGGATACTCAGTAGATCCAAATTTTGAGTCTGGTTTAGAAGAAAAATTAGCAGGTTAGTGGAATGTTCACGTTCCCTTAGAACACATAAACAAAAGTATGAAAAAACAAAAGATAACCACTTCTCCATGGTGCCCTTTTTGTGGTCAGAAAGTAGGTCGGGCAACTGAGGCTTCTGAGCGGAAAATGCAGGAGTTCCAAGTTGGACAGTGTCAATGTGGCGCAGTGTATAGTTGTGATCCCACCGGGCATAATGTAGGTTCTGCAATGGTGGAAACACTGGTTTACGCATGTGCCGATAACTGGGATTTTGCCTGGGATCTGATGCCCGAAGATGATTATCTTACAGGCAGGATAGAGGATTACGATGAGACTACCCATCAGGTTGTCAATACAAGAAATATTGATGGTAGACCTGTGCGTGGAGTTCTCTATTTTGTGCGTCTCCATACTGAAATTGCAGAAATTGCCAAGCGAGTAACGTTAAAGCAGGAAACGTTAGCCAAGGAAAGCGTTGTACCGGTGGCAGGAGTAGAGAAAAAAATCACCTTACCAACACCGGAACCTCAGCTTGATCCTAAGCGAGTCAAAGTTAAAGCTACTAAAAAAAATGTTCAGGAGGCTAGAGATAAGGGTGATATTGATACCCTTGTGACACTCTGTTTTGATAATAGAAAAACTTTGCGCCTGCTACAGCGATTGTTGTATGATGTTGATGAAGCTCGGCGTTGGGAAACGGCGTGGATCATAGGACAAGTATGTAGTCGTTTGGCAACAAAGATGCCGGGACAGGTTTCTGAGTTGATCCATCGTCTTTTTGAGGCAACGTCAGATTCTGCTGCTGCCCCTTGGGGAATGATTGAAACTCTTGGTGAGGTTATTGCTGCTAGGCCGGATGTTTTTGGTGCCTTTACAAGACATTTGTTGAATTATATGGGGGATGAATCTACCCAGGTTCAGGTTGTGTGGGCTCTGTCTAAAATTGCAGAAAAAAGGCCGGATTTGATTCGTGAAATCCCGTTTTTTAATCTGTTTCACTTTCTAGATCATCCCAAACCGCAAATGCGTGGAATTGTGGTGCAGGTGCTAGGTAGGATCAGGGCAAAAGAGGTGAGTATGCAGTTGATGGAACTCAGTGATGATCAGGAAATACTTGTAACGTGGGAAAATGGAAAAGCAGTGGAATATACTGTTTCGGAGCTTGTTGAAGTAGCATTGAAACAGATCAGTGAAGGGTAAATATCCGTCTTGTTCACCTATGAACTAATATAGTTCACAAGCCGGATCAAGCGAACCTGGAGCACTATCCAAACATTTAAAGTTCAGTGTTTTAGCCTATTTTTGAACCGAACCCGAATGTCTACAGTGAAGGAGATACAAAGAATGATTAGTACGATACAGCCCTTGGGTGATATAAAGAAAGTTGGCCAAAAAGAAGAAAAAAAACGTTCTTCCGATCCTGTTCAAGCGGAATATGATGATGGACTTGAATTCCTCAAAGAAAAAGATCTTACCCTGGCAGCAGTAGCTTTTCACAACGTCTTGCGTGCTTATGAAGAAAAAAAACATCAGGATGGAATTGCAAATGCATCTAACCAGCTTGGACATGTGTGTCTGGAAAAAGGTGATTTTGCAAAGGCCCAAGACCATTACCAACGTGCCTGGGATATCTGTGATCGCTTTGATGATCCAATGAGTTTAATGGCATTGTCCATGCAACTCGTTACTGTGCATCGTGGTTTAAATGATAGTGCTGCTGCATTGGCACTCAGTTTAGATATGCTCGATACCCATAACTTGAATAATAATCCACAAGGATCAGTTGCCACGCTGGAGACTATTGCTGATATTTACCTTGCAACTGGTGAAAAACTGAATGCAGCAGACACATATCGTACCATTGCTTCTATTCACAATAATTTTAATCATAAGAATATTGCGGAAAAATTTATAGTCCGGGCAGTCGAGCTGGAAGCGGAAGCTGCGGAGTAATTACTAGAATGTTTACTGGCATCATAGAAGGCGTCGGAAAGTTACTTGCTAAAAGTAATACCGGCTCTGGCATGGCCTTTAGGCTTGAAGCAGGGTTTGATCTCAGCGACCCTGAAGAAGGAGAATCCATTGCGATCAACGGTGTCTGCCTCACAGCGTGCAAGATCGAAGGCAGAAAATTCACAGTTGATGTTTCTCCAGAAAGTCTTTCCCGAACAATTCTTGGGAAATTAAGTGTCGGTGATAGCATCAATATGGAACGAGCCCTTCGCTTGTCGGATCGCCTGGGTGGACATATCGTTTCTGGTCATGTAGACTGCGTGGCCACGGTAAGCGATTGTCAGCCGAAAGGGGGTTTTACGCTGTTTTCGTTCAGTTTTCCGGGATCATTTGCACGCTATGTTATCGAAAAAGGCTCTGTTACTATTAATGGAGTCAGTCTTACGGTTAATAGTTGCACAACTGATACTTTTGAGGTATCGATTATCCCTCATACCTTGTTAGTAACAACTCTTGGCCAGCTTTCAAGAGGAAGTCTTGTAAATATTGAAGTTGATATCATTGGTAAGTATGTTGAGAAAATGCTTCTTTCAAAGGGAACCGATGGTGTCAAAAGTGTAGAGAGTCAGCTAAGTTCGACATTTTTAGCAGAGAATGGTTTTGTGTGATTTTTTTTAAACTTTCATAAAAAACAGGTACTTTAATAGGCAGTAGTCAGATACTGCCTATTAAAGTAGTCTTAAAAAAAACAAATAGGTTGATTGTTATGGCAGTGAGCTCAATTGATGAAGTGATCGAAGATATTAAAGCTGGGAAAATGGTTATTCTGGTTGATGATGAAGATCGGGAGAATGAAGGTGATCTATATATGGCAGCATCTGCTGTTACTCCTGAGGCTGTTAATTTTATGGCTACCCATGGAAGGGGACTTATCTGTCTTACGCTCAGTCCAAAACTGATCGATAAGCTGGAACTTCCGATGATGGTCTCAAATAACAAATCACCCTATGGAACAGGATTTACGGTAAGTATCGAAGCCACCACAGGTGTTACCACTGGAATTTCTGCAGCAGACAGGGCGCGTACCATCGAGGCAGCGGTTGCACCGGATGCCAAACCATCGGATATTATCAGCCCTGGCCATATTTTTCCACTTCGTGCCCGGGAGGGAGGAGTTCTTGTACGTCTTGGCCAGACAGAGGGATCAGTTGATCTGTCGCGTCTTGCAGGACTTACTCCAGCCGGTGTCATATGTGAAATCATGAAGGAAGATGGCACAATGGCACGGATGCCGGATCTTGAAAAATTTGCCAATGAGCATGATTTGAAGATCTGTACCATTGCTGATCTTGTTTCGTATCGTTTACGGCAGGACGTACTGGTGCATCGTGCCGCTGAGGCCAGAATACCAACAGAACATGCTGGTGAATTTACTGCAATTGTTTATAAAAATGATGTCGATAGTTTTGAACATATTGCCTTGGTGAAGGGTGCTATTGATCCTGAAAAAAAGGTTCTGGTTCGTGTACATTCGGAATGTTTGACAGGTGATGTTTTTGGCTCGGCTCGTTGCGATTGTGGTGATCAGCTACATGCCGCAATGCGTATGATAGACCAGGAAGGATCAGGTGTTATATTGTATATGCGTCAAGAAGGACGAGGGATTGGGCTTGTCAACAAGCTCAAAGCATATACCTTGCAGGATGAGGGGCTAGACACAGTAGAAGCTAACCATAAGCTTGGGTTCAAGGATGATCTTCGTGATTATGGAATTGGGGCACAAATACTGCGTGATCTTGGTGTGCGACAGATGAGCCTGCTTACTAATAATCCCAAGAAAATCATAGGTCTTGAAGGATACGGAATTGAAGTAGTTGAAAGGTTTCCAATTGATATGGGATCTAGTGCAGAAAATAAAGAGTATCTTCTGTGCAAGCGTGATCGCATGGGGCATATACTTGAAATCGACGAAAATTAGAAAATACTTGAATATTTGTAACTATTTATCCAGTACCTGGTAGTTGCCATAACACTGAACTGTAACTGAATAGTTACGAATATTTTTTAGTAACCAGTATAAAAGGACAACGAAACATATGGCAAATTATATTGAAGGTAATCTTAAGGCAGATGGGAAAAAATTCGGGATTATTGTTGCTCGGTTTAATTCATTTATCTGTGAAAAACTTCTTGAAGGTGCGCTTGATAGTCTGTTACGATCAGGTGCTACCGATGACGATATTGATGTGGTAAGAGTTCCTGGAGCATTTGAAATTCCTTTAATTGCCAAAAAAATGGCTGAATCTCAGAAGTATGATGCGATTATTTGCCTTGGTGTTGTTATTCGTGGCGCCACACCTCATTTTGATGTTGTGGTAAACGAAGTATCTAAGGGATCAGCGCACGTTGGGCTAGAGACAGGAGTCCCGGTGATTTTTGGTGTCTTGACCACAGAAACAATTGAACAGGCCATTGAACGATCAGGAACCAAGGCTGGCAATAAAGGATCTGAGGTTGCTGTGGCTGCCATAGAAATGGCCGATTTGATGACTAAATTTCAGTAGTTACCGGATACAAACTTAAAGCACTTCCAGTTTACTTATGAGTATACGTCGAAATTCACGTGAAGCTGTTTTGCAGTTTCTCTTTCAGGATGATTTTAAAGGATTTGAAAAGGGCTGTGACCAGAACCTGGCGCACCGGTTTACCGATTTTTGTACCTTGTACGATGTGCAAAAAAAAGCGCGCTCCTATGCGGTTGAATTATTGGAAGGGGTGTACGCAGAACGTCTTTCAATCGATGAGATCATCGGTAAATATGCCAGTAACTGGCGCTTGGAACGGATTGATGTAACAGATAGAAATATTCTCAGAATAGCAGTGTATGAAATGATACATCGCAAAGATATTCCCCCAGAAGTTTCCATCAATGAAGCAGTGGAAATAGCAAAACGCTTTTGTGCCAATGACTCCCCTGCTTTTGTGAATGGTATCCTTGATGCCGTGAAAACGGGTGTTTCAAAACAATAAATCTAGGTGCAATCGTGTAACCGTTCTTTCCTCGTTTAATCTTTCAAATATAGTGGCGTTACCATGGCAACCGACAGCAAAAAATCCCGACCAGGTATGAAGCAGGAGGCCACCGCAGTTTTGGGTATTTTTCTCTCTCTCTTTCTTTTCCTGAGTCTCTTGTCACCTTATTTTGCCGATAGTTCCAGTTGGGGAGGGGAGATAGGAACTCTGATTGCGCAGGTTTTAACTGGAGTGGCAGGGTGGGGAGCCTATCTTTTGGCAGGTTTATTGATGTTTTTGTCTTTACTGTTTTTTAGCCCGAGGATGTCATTTGAGCGTTTGCCTCAAATTACAGCCGGACTTACCGGCGCAGTTATCTCTTCCTGCGCTCTTTTCTCCTCCCTCTCTTTAAGCGGTTCTGTCTCTGAAGATGTAGGCGGTGTTATTGGGACAAGCATCTTCACTGTCATGCACTCTCTTATTGGAGGGCCTGGAACTGTATTGTTTCTGCTGTTTGTTTTTCTTGTTTCACTCATGCTCTCCACACAATTTTCTCCCTATCAGGTCGTTGCATTACTATGGAAATTGACGAAAAAGCTATTGCGTGGAATAAAAAATATTTTTGTGTTCGGTAACGAAAAAAGAGTAATTAGAAAAAACGCTAAAACGAAAGCAAAAGTGTTGGCTAAAAGAGAGGCGATGGATAATCTCCCACTTGTTACGGGTGCTAAACAGAATGAAGTTGATGTTCCGACGGGGCCGACACTTAACAGACCAGTTGTACAGGCAAAAACAAAGGCTGCTGAACTCACTGAGGATGATATGGATTTTGCGGCTCTTCCTGTCGCTAGGGGCGATTGGAAATTGCCGCCTTTAAGCCTTCTTGAAAAAAATGCACAGCAGGAAGAAGAGGTTGATAAGGAAGTATATTACCAAGTATCCAAACAACTTGAACAAAAGTTAAAAAATTTTGGTGTTTCCGGAAAGGTTGTGGGGATTGCCCCAGGGCCTGTTGTGACCACTTACGAGTATTCACCTGCTGCTGGAGTAAAAATTAACAAGATTACAGGGCTTGCCGATGATCTTGCCCTTGGATTAAAAGCTGAGTCGGTAAGAGTGGTTGGTTCTGTTCCTGGAAAAGCAGCCCTTGGTATTGAGATACCAAATATTAAACGCTCTGTTGTGTATGTTCGTGATTTGTTGGCATCTAAAGAGTGTCGGGAGAATGACAATAAGCTTGCAATAGTGCTTGGGCTTGATGTGGTCGGTCGGCCATCAATTGCTAATCTTGCTAAGATGCCCCATCTGCTTATCGCAGGATCAACAGGATCTGGTAAAAGCGTTGCAATAAATACGATTATTGCATCCATTCTTTATAACGCTACGCCAGAAGAAGTGCGCATGCTTATGGTCGATCCAAAACGTATTGAGCTTTCCGGTTATGAAGGAATTCCACATCTATTGCATCCGGTTGTAGTTGAACCAAAAATGGCATCACGCGCATTAATGTGGGCAGTTCGTGAAATGGAAAGGCGCTACAAGTTGCTTGAAGTTGCAAAGGTGAAAAGTTTTGACTCGTACAATGAAGTGTCTGAGGAAAAACTTCCTTATATTGTGATCATTGTTGATGAACTTGCTGATTTGATGATGGTTGCCTCAAAGGATGTAGAAGCGTCTATTGCACGACTAGCCCAAATGGCAAGAGCAGCAGGTATGCATCTTATCCTGGCCACTCAGCGACCATCTGTCGATGTGCTCACAGGACTGATTAAGGCAAATTTTCCAACCAGAATATCGTTTAAAGTTTCATCGAAGATTGATTCACGAACCATCCTCGATACATCAGGTGCCGAACATCTGCTCGGATCAGGAGATATGCTCTATCTTGCCAATGGATCGTCGAACCTTCAGCGTGTTCATGGTGCGTACATCTCTGAAGCTGAAACAGAGGCGATCATTGAATTTTTGAAAACTCAAGGAGGCGCAAGCTATGATGAATCGGTTACTGCTGCTGTTGAGGAAGCTGAAACGACAGGAGATGAAGCTGATGAAGACTATGATGAACGCTATGATGAAGCTGTAAATCTGGTTTGTGAATCTGGTCAGGCATCTATTTCAATGGTACAGCGTAGATTACGTGTCGGATATAACAGAGCTGCTAGAATGATAGAGATGATGGAAAAAGAAGGTGTTGTCGGACCAGCTGACGGATCAAAGGCACGTGAAGTTTTTGCGCGTAAGGATTATAGCTCTGAACTCTAATAACTACGTCTGAATTTTCTTGACAATTAATTGACAACAATATATAAATTTAAGCTGATAAAAAATGAGTGATGGTTCATTTAGTGAGGTGTTTGCGCTGTGTACCAACAACCCGTTGATATCATAAGTGTTAGTGTTGGTGGAACTTTGTTTGAAAAGCCAGTCTTTTTTTCAATGTTCCTTTTTTTTAGAGGTAATAAGTTGGCCTGGTCGGTTCCAGGCTGCAAAAGTAAATTAACTGAGGAGGTAGTTTAATGCCAAGTTATGT
>JAOZTO010000080.1:7276-8434 GCA_029942265.1 Desulfocapsa sp. | reverse complement strand
GTTGTGGATGTTTTTCCACCACCTTCTCGTGGCGAACGCTCTATTTTGACAGGTTCCATTGACGAACAGGTTGAGCAGTTAGTTGAAAAACTCGCTGTCTATCTCTAAGCGGACAGGAGATTTATTAAATATGCTAATTGTAGATAATGATTTATGTATTGGATGCGGAGCCTGCGAAGATAATTGTGCTTTTGCTGCCATTGAGGTTGTGGATGGATTAGCTGTTGTTGGCGATGCCTGTACTCTTTGCGGCTCTTGTGTAGATAGCTGTGAAGTAGAGGCTTTAACGATCACAGGGACAGAAAAAAATGTCCAGATGGATCTTGCCAGCTGGAAAGGTATCTGGGTCTATTGTGAATTTAGATCAGGAAAGCTTGCTACTGTATCCCTTGAACTGCTTGGTATTGGGCGAAAACTTGCTGATGATCGTGGAGCTAAACTCTCAGCAGTTTTGATTGGTGCCTCTACTGCTGAAACTGCTGAGACCCTAATTGCCCATGGTGCAGATGTCGTCTATCGTGCTGATCATCAAGCATTGACTCATTTTACTGACGAAACATACGGCGCAGTATTGACTCACTTAATCCAGCAGCATCAACCAGAAGTTGTGCTTGCAGGAGCAACTGCCATTGGCAGGTCTTTTATTCCTGGTGTCGCAAATGCACTTGGAGCAGGCTTAACTGCTGATTGTACCCAGCTTGCCATTCAAAAAGATGATGGTGCTCTTTTGCAGACTCGTCCGGCTTTCGGCGGAAATATAATGGCAACGATAGTCTGTCCAAGTTCAAGGCCCCAGATGTCCACAGTACGGCCTAAGGTCATGAAAGAATTAGATTATGACGATAACCGAAGTGGAGAAATTATCGATGTTGCCCTAAGCCCTGAAATGCTGCAATCCAAGGTTCGTGTACTTGAATCAGTTGTTTCCGAACATGACGATGTGAATATCCAGGAGTCTGAAATTCTTGTAGGTGGTGGACGTGGCCTTGATAATGAAAAAGGCTTTAAGCTGATTCGTGAACTTGCCACAAGCCTTGATGCAGCGGTTTCTGCAAGTCGTGCCGTTGTTGATGCCGGATGGATCAGCTATCCACACCAAGTTGGACAAACTGGTAAGACTGTTGCCCCTAAATTGTATATTGCTTGTGGTATATCTGG
>JAOZTO010000080.1:0-7176 GCA_029942265.1 Desulfocapsa sp. | reverse complement strand
CTTTGGCAGACGAAACCCAGGACGCTGTTAAACAGTTGATCAAAGATGTAGGGTCTCTTGACATACTTGTAAATAATGCAGGTATTACCCGCGATGGTCTTGTTGCAAGGATGAAAGAAGATGATTGGGATGCAGTACTTGATACTAATCTCAAAGGTTCTTTTATCTGCTCAAAAGCCGCAGCACGTTCCATGATGAAGAGTCGTTGGGGACGCATTATTAATATATCCTCTGTTATCGGTTTTGCAGGAAATGCTGGTCAGGTGAATTATGCTTCTGCAAAGGCTGGTATGATTGGACTGACAAAATCGATGGCTCGTGAGTATGCCTCTCGTAATATAACAGTTAATGCTGTAGCGCCTGGGTATATTATAACTGATATGACTCGTGATCTTCCAGAAGAGATACAGGATAAAATTAAAGCTGAAATACCACTTGCAAGTCTTGGTCACCCTGACGATATTGCAGGTGCAGTAGCGTATTTGGCAGGGAATGACGGTCGATATATTACCGGCCAAACCATTCATGTTAATGGTGGCATGTATATGTGATGGAGAGTTTTTACGATGCCATCACTTGTAGCGTAAAATTTTTTTTATAGTAGTAAAAAATGTCATTAGTGGAAAATCTGGAAAATCCAGGTTTGTTTTTAAAATAGAATTCAAAAAATACAGGAGTTTAGTCATGGCAATTGAACAACAGATGGTTGATATTATTGTTGAGCAGTTGAGCGTAGATAAAGTTAAAGTTGTTTCAGGTGCATCTTTTGTAGATGACCTTGGTGCTGATTCCCTTGATCTTGTTGAATTGATTATGGCAATGGAAGAGGAGTTTGATGTTGAAATACCTGATGATGAAGCTGAAAAAATCCTTACAGTTCAAGACGCCATTGATTATGTGAATAACTTGAAATAAATGTTCCTTGGGACTTTTAAAAAAAGTTATTAATTAAGGTTCTGATATTGGAAGAGGATTTCAATGCAAAGACGTAGAGTTGTAGTCACAGGAATAGGCCTGGTAACGCCACTAGGGACAGGGAGGAATAAAACCTGGAACAATATGCTGAACGGCAAGAGTGGAATTACTACGATTACCCGTTTTGATGCGTCCAGTATGGCATCTCAGATTGCTGGTGAGGTCTCAGATTTTGATCCGGCAGATCATTTTGATAAGAAGGCAATTAAACGAATTGATACGTTTGTTCAGTACGGTATTGTTGCTGCTAGATCTGCCGTTGAAGATAGTGGGCTAATAATTAACGATGCAAATTGTGAACGGGTAGGAGTCATTACCGGATGTGGAATGGGTGGCTTGCCAACCATTGAAAAAAACCACAATATGTATTTAGAGCGTGGTGCTAAAAGAATATCTCCATTCTTTATTCCCATGGCAATTCCCAATATGGCTTCTGGGCATATTTCGATGGAACTTGGTGCCAAGGGGCCGAATTTATCCCTTTCAACTGCTTGTGCTGCAGGAACCCACGCAGTTGGTGAAGCTATGCGATCCATCGCATATGGTTTTAGTGATGTAATGCTTACTGGTGGGGCGGAGGCTGTTATCTGCCCTCTTGGGCTTGGTGGGTTTGGTTCCATGAAGGCACTGTCAACTAGAAATGATGATCCCTCTAAAGCATCTCGTCCTTTTGATAAAGATAGAGACGGCTTTCTTATTGCGGAAGGTGCAGGTATTTTGCTTTTAGAAGAACTTGAGCACGCATTAGGACGTGGAGCAGATGTTTATGCAGAAGTCATCGGTTCTGGAGCCTCTAGTGATGCATATCACATAGCAGCTCCACCCGAAGACGGAAATGGTGCTGCTCGCTGTATGCGTGCTGCGTTACAAGATGCCGGCCTTGAACCAGAAGATATCGATTATATCAATGCTCACGGAACATCAACACCGTTAAATGATCGTTGTGAAACTAAAGCTATTAAAACAGTTTTTGGTGATCATGCGAAAAAGCTTGCTATAAGCTCCACCAAGTCTATGACAGGTCACGCTCTTGGGGCAGCAGGTGGTTTGGAGGCGGCGTTTACGGCCTTATCCATTAAAGATCAAATAGCGCCACCCACGATAAACCTTGATACACCAAGCCCAGAGTGCGACCTTGATTATGTCCCAAATGTAGCAAGAAAAATGCAGATCAAACACGCAATTTCTAATTCATTTGGATTTGGTGGGACTAATGGTGTCGTGGTAATGAAGCGTTTTGATTGCTAAAATACTGCCGAATGAATACTATTGGAGGAGAAGGAATGAAGATCGCAATAGGATCTGATCATGGTGGTTTCGTTTTAAAAAAACAGATCCTTGATCTCTTAGATACACTTCAATACGAAATAGATGATGTTGGGTGTTACTCCTTGGATTCTGTTGATTATCCTGGTTTTGCTGAGAGTGTCTGCCAAAAAGTTCTCAGTAAGAAAGTCGATAAAGGAATCTTGATATGTGGAACAGGAATTGGCATGTCAATGGCCGCAAACAAGCATAAAGGCATTAGAGCGGCACTATGCAATGAACAGTTTGCTGCTTTAATGAGTCGTGAGCATAACGATGCCAATATTCTCTGTATGGGGGAAAGAGTGATCGGTGCAGGAGTTGCAGAAGAGGTTGTTCGCACATGGCTTGAGACTTCTTTTTCTGGAGGAAGGCACTTAAAGCGTATATCGTTATTTAGCACGTGAAAAAGACTATTAAGTAGCTCGTTTTGTGAATTGTCTGTAGGGTAGTAACCGGCACACCATTATGGGGATGTCGGTTTTTTTTTGTCTAAGAAAAAATGTTTTTACATCGCCATCAATTATGTTCAATCTATCAATAGTTAGGTAAATACTTATGCCATCATTACAGGATATTGACCCCGATATTTATCAATGTATTAATCAGGAATATGATCGTCAAAATAGCCAGCTTGAATTAATTGCGTCTGAAAATATAGTTTCAGAGGCAGTACTTGAAGCACAAGGATCTATATTTACTAATAAATATGCTGAGGGCTACCCCCAAAAACGCTATTATGGTGGATGTGAGTACGCAGATATAGCCGAAACCATAGCGATTGACAGAGCTAAAGAAATTTTTGGCGCAGAGTATGCGAATGTCCAGCCTCATTCTGGCTCTCAAGCCAATATGGCTGTCTATTTTTCCACGTTGAAACCAGGCGATACGGTTTTAGGAATGGATCTTGCACACGGCGGCCATTTAACCCATGGCAGCGCTGTAAATTTCTCAGGTCAATTCTTTGATTTTATCTCTTACGGTGTGGAAAAAGATACCGAACAGATCAATATGGAAGAAGTAGAACGAATAGCATTGGAAAATCGTCCCAAAATGATCGTTGCAGGAGCCTCCGCCTATTCGCGTTTTATTGATTTTGAAGGATTTAAAAAGATTGCTGATCAAATAGACGCTTTGTTTATGGTTGATATGGCGCATATTGCAGGGCTTGTTGCGGCAGGTGTACACCCATCTCCAGTACCCTATGCTGATTTTGTAACAACCACTACACATAAGACTATGCGAGGGCCACGTGGTGGGCTTATTCTTGCCAAGGAAAAGTGGGGGAAAAGTATTAATTCTAAAGTTTTCCCTGGTATCCAAGGGGGCCCACTTATGCATGTGATTGCTGCAAAAGCCGTTTCTTTTAAAGAGGCAATGGAGGATTCCTTCAAAACATACCAGAAACGTGTTGTTGCTAATGCATCTGCACTTGGAGAAAATCTTGTAAATAGAGGATTTCGACTGGTCTCAGGTGGTACTGATAATCATCTTATTCTTCTTGATTTAACGAGTAAGAATATCACTGGTAAAGAAGCTGAGGCGCTACTTGAAAATGCTGGTTTGACTACTAATAAAAATGCAATTCCATTTGATAAGCAAGCTCGTTTTGTTACTTCTGGAATTCGTATTGGAACTCCTGCAATCACAACCAGAGGTCTCGGTATCGAAGATATGGATCTAATTGCTGGATGGATAGAAAGAGTTATTGCAGATCGAAGCGAGGGTACTGTGGCAGAAGTTCGCCAACAGGTTGAAGCCCTTTGCGTTAAGTATCCGTTGTCAGTAATTATATAACATATTGTTTTCCAAGGAGTTTAAATGAAATGTCCATACTGTGATCACCTCGATAATAAGGTGATCGACTCCCGCTTAAATAAAGAAAGCACTATTACCAGACGTCGCCGTTCCTGCCTTTCCTGCGAACAACGATTCACCACATATGAACGATTGGAGGTAATGCTCCCCATGCTTGTAAAAAAGGATGGTAGGCGAGAAGTCTGGGATAGGAAAAAAATGGTTGTTGGCCTTGAAAAAGCGTGTGAAAAACGTCCAGTCAGTTGTGATGATATTGATTCTTTTGTAGATGAAATCGAAAGTAAATTGCAGGATTTTCCTTCAAAAGAGGTTCAGGCAGATGTTATCGGCGAATGGGTGATGGCAAAACTTCCTGATCTTGACGAAGTTGCTTACGTTCGATTTGCATCTGTGTATAGACAATTTAAAGATGTAAATGAATTTATGGACGAGTTGAAAGGCTTGCTTGATACTAGGGGAGATATAAACAGTAACAATGCAGCGTGAAGTAAATTGTTGTAAAATAGATACGTATTATATGGATCTTGCGCTACAAGAGGCTAAAAAAGGTCTTGGTAGAACATCACCAAATCCTTGTGTTGGCGCTGTAATTGTAAAATATGATAAGATTATCAGCCGTGGATATCACAAGAAAGCAGGAACCCCTCATGCAGAAATCAATGCCCTAGATAAAGCAGGGGACAAGGCTGCCGGTGCGACAATGTATGTTACGCTGGAACCATGTAATCACACAGGACAAACACCACCCTGTAGTCACGCGGTTGCTACTGCTGGAATTGTACGAGTAGTTGTTGGTATGCAAGACCCTAACCCACTTGTTGATGGTAGCGGTGCCAATTATCTGAGAAAGCAGGGGATTGATGTACTTTTGGGAGTACTGGAAGAGCGATGTGTAGAATTAAATAAACCGTTTATTAAATATATCAGTACCGGAAGGCCTCTTGTTATCATGAAGGCAGGGATTAGTCTGGACGGGATGCTGAGTTATCAGGCTTCCACACCTGGTAAAATTACGGGAACTAAAAGTTCTCGCAAACTTCACTCATTACGAAATCAATACGATGCCATACTTGTTGGAAGAGGCACGGTTGTTGCAGACAATCCTTCCCTTACAAGTCGTACAGATAAAGATAATAGAGACCCTCTTCGTGTTATCCTGGATAGTTCACTTTCACTACCATTTGAATCGAAAATCCTCCACTTAGACTCATCTTCCCCAACACTGATATTTTATTCAGAGTGTGCAGATAAGGAAAAAATGTCAAAAATTTCCCGGCTGAGTGGTGTCACACTTAAATCAGTTTCACACGATCATGTTCACGGCTTGTCTCTTGAAGAAATATTGAAATATCTTGGTGAGATCGGGATATGTTCCTTACTTGTTGAAGGAGGTGCTTGCGTCCATAGTAGCTTTCTTAAACAGGGACTTATTGATAGGGTTATGTTGTTTGTTGCCCCACTGTTTGCAGGAACAGCAGGAACTCCGCTGTTGCAGGATTTTCCGGTTGTAAAAAAGGAACAAGCACCTAGGCTTAGTAACGTGACGTATGAACAATATGGCGAGGATATATTAATTGAGGGTGATTTGTTTTGGAGTCCTTCGATAAGTACTGTTTAATTTTTGTACCTTCTGAAGAGTTTGGGCGAAAGGGCATTCGCGGACAGCCTCCTAGGTTGTCTTGTTTTTGGCATGTTGCATTCATGCTTGTTATCATAACAGATATGCTGTGTTGTGTTCCGACAATTCTTTTTTAAAGAAAAATAACCCGAATAATTACAAAAAACAATTAAAAATCGTTTTAACTACAAAGTGTTGGATATGAACAAAGATAATATTGGCTTTATATCAGATCCTGCCTCCAATGAAGATGAGAGACAGACTCACATGGAAATACTCAGTCTTCAGCAGTGGATGATATGGGGGGCAGTCGTAATCATTCTTGCTGGACTTTTCATATGGGGAATATTTGGGTATATAATCGAAAGAAGTACAGGGATAGGTCTAATTTTACCATCAACCCTTCAAATAGCGGTTGCCCAGTCAAGAATGGAAGGAAATGTTGAAAAAGTTTATGTGGGTATTGGAGATAGAGTTGAAAAAGGTCAGGTACTTGCGTTAGTAAGCTCAGTGGTTGAGGATGAAGAAATACAGGAAACAAAGTACTACCTGAATGCCCTTAAGGAACAGCAGAAAAACTACATGGATGAAATTGCAAATCAGAGGCTAATCCTTAAACGGCAGACTGAGAAACTGACTAAGACATATAATACGGAAGAGCTTAGTCTGAAAGAGCATAAAACATTTATGGATGATTTTATAGTAAAGGCTAAAAATCTCAGCAATAAGGGGTCAATATCTATCATTAGGTACAGGTCATACCGCAATGAACTTCATAAACTTGATACGGATCTGGCAGCTTTAAACAGTAAGAGAGTAACTAATTCCTTTGACCAGAGTAGATACAGTTACAGTTGGATTCAAGATATTTACAGAATTAAATTAATGGTTCTTGAGGTAACTAATAAACTGTTAATTTTACAAAAGAAAAAAGAAGCAAGAAGTAAAATAACTGCTCCAATTAGTGGAACAATAACAAAAGTTTTTAAGGATATTGGCGATTTAGTAACAAGGGGAACAACATTTGCTGGTATGGTAAATGATGATGATGGTGCTTCTGTTGAATGTCTAACATTGGTTCCAGTTAAAGATGGAAAAAGAATTAAAAAAGGTATGGAAGCATATATCTCTCCCACAGTAGCTCAAAAAGAAATCTATGGCACGATTGAGGGAACTGTTGAAACAATTTATAATTATCCAATGAGTACGGAAGATGTTGCAAATATATTGAACGATGGGGCTATGGCCAAACTGCTTACACAGGGGGGGCCATCTGTGGCTATAAGGATAAAAATGCTAAAAGATAAATCTACTGTTACCGGATACAAATGGACATCCAATACAGGACCTGATTTTACAATAACAACAGGGACCATGTGTATGGTAGATGTAGACGTTAAGAAACGAAGACCCATTACCCTTATTATACCATATTTAAGAGAATTTATTGGGTATAGGTA
>JAOZTO010000079.1 GCA_029942265.1 Desulfocapsa sp. | reverse complement strand
TAGCCGATTTGATGAAGCGCTGTTTTACGAAAGGCAACGATTACACCTGATGCTGTGAAAATTCGTCCGTAAATTCGTTGTGCCCGTTTGATCATACCGATGATGGATGAAAATTCACCAACCTGAATCTTTCCAAGGAGTGATGTTCTGTTTCTGATACGAGGATTTCCGGTTACTGCGCCAACATTTCCACTCTGCATAAAATGTTTGATGATCCATCGGCTGGCATGTGGATCAAGCAAGGCATCGCCGTCCACACAGAGCAGGTACTCATTTTTTGCCATAAGTGCTGCGGTGTTCAAAGCTCTGGCTTTTCCCTGGTTACTGGCGAGGTGAATTACTCTGAGTGCTTCGTGTTGAATGCATAGCTCGTCAAGAATTTCTCTGGTATTGTCGGTACTGCCGTCATTGATCGCAATGATTTCAAAATCTGAATATTCCTGATTGACTAAAAATGCAATTGTATCACGGACAGTATCGCCTTCATTATGACAGGGAACGAGCAATGAAATAGGCGGCTCCTGATCCATTATTGGTGGGTTATCCGGCTTGCGCCCAGTTTTGTTTTCCCAGTGAAAACGATAATAGAGGCCGCCTATCATCCAGAAAAATGCCATAAAAAATGGGTAATAAAAGGCAAACGAGAGAAGAGCATTGATTAGGCTACGTGTTGTCATTATATGATTCCCATTGCATATTACTTCGTAAGCGTCCAATTAACCGCACCTTGCTTTATCAAACTCCTGTCCCTGTAAGTGTTTCAGGGAGCGCTTACATTACTTCCGAATATAGGGAAATGTTTGGAGCGAAAACACTGATCTTATTTTCTCCATATTGGGTTGATTATCATGAAAATTATCAGGATAATAGCCGATATTGTTCACCCCGTTTTCAAGGAGATAGCGTATCTGTTCGACAAGAATAGCATCGTTAATGTGTGTATCTGTATGCCAATTCTTGGATTGTAATTCAAAGAGAACTTTTGAAAAATTGGGTTGTCTGGGGTTCTTGTGATCAAAGGGCGGAATACGTTTTTTTACAGCAGCTAAAAGCTGTGTAAACCATTTCTTTGGATCACTTGCCTTTTCCATATACGGCATGGCCATAATGGCTGTTGTGTCATAATTGGCGACGAATTTTTCAAGGTTTTGGGCGAACCACTGCTCGCTTTCAGGCTGTAGCACAGGGAGTGCATACATATTTCTGGCAGTTCGCAGGTTGGGTTCATAAATTCGGACTGTATCGCTGAGTTCTTTTGTGAAACTAATCAGATAATCAGTTTTAATTTCAGAAAGTTGTTTTACAAGATCAGGGTTGCTCACCATTTCATCCACACTTGCCGTGATACCTTTTTGGGCATACCACTGTAGTGCATCGTCGCTAAAATCTTCAAAATCTGTCAAATAGGCATCATCATGAAAAAGGAGTCCGTAAAAATTAGCGTGCCTGCCGAGATCAGCATATATTTCATTGATAATCTTGCGTGCTTCAGGGTGAAAAGGAGATAAACGTTTATAGGATGAGGTGGTGTCGCGAAGTTCTCCGTTTCTAAATTCTTTTACCCCTAATCGTGAAAAGGTTGCATCCCCAAGATCAAAGGCAAGCACAGGCATCCAGGCATAGACGTTGACACCTGCACGTGTCTGCAGTTGCCAAGCTACACGATTGAAGAGATCGGCACGCATTGGCAAATGGCGATTGGGAAAATAGAGTGCATTCACGTCACCGTCACCATCAGGATCTGCAAAGGCCTGAAGATAGACGGTATCAATATTATAGTTTTTGACTCGATCAAGCAGCATGTCGAGATTTTTGCCCTGTTGGATGGGATCTTCGTCATAAATATAGTCAAGATCCACATGAATCATTCGTTCGGCCTGCGGTTGCTGGACGTGATTAAGCATATAGGCAAGATCGTCCGTCTTCGGGTTTGCAAACATAAGGTCTCTATGTATTTCCTTGAGGTTACTGAGCCTGCTTGGGGTGTTGTCTTCCAGTGTTAGAGTTATGCTCATACCAGTTGATTCTGCGATAGCTACGGTTTCCAAGCTGTACGCTCCATAAGGCCAGACCATAACCCGTGGGCGTTTTCCGGTATGTTTTTCAATGAATTTTGAGTTTCGTATAAAATCAGAGCGGATACGTGTATGAAACTCTGCATCGGTTTCATAGCTGTTGGTGGCTTTTGAATAAAGTCTGGTAACAGCTGCCGGCTCAGTGTTTCCCTGTGGGTTTGCCAGGATACCATGGTGTAAATCATAGCTGTGGGAGGCAAATTCAACGAGTCCGGATGCCTGTATTTCTTTTATCTGCTGAAAACTGAGGAATTTTTCACGCGGAACTTTGATATTCCCGTACAGGACATGTTCTCCTTCCGGAACCTCAAGCCAACTACCAACGAGCGCAAAAACAGCAGGGAAATCATATAGTCTCAGCAGGGGAAATATGATGGTGTACATACTGGTGTAGCCATCATCAAAGCTCAATAGTATAGGTTTTTCGGGTAATGGTTTAATACCCTTTTGTGCATTTAAGAGATCATCAATACTGATGGGATGAAACCCGTTAACTTTGAGCCATTCAAATTGAGCGAGCAGGTTTGCAGGTGAAATTGCATACTGATTTGGACTTAAATCGCCTTGATTGGTGGGGATAACATCATGATAACAGAGGGCTGTGAAATCGCCTGATTGTGCATGGGCAACGTGACTGTAACTGATACTCAAAAACAGGAAAAGAAGAACGCTTACAAAAAATGATCTAATAGGTCTTTGTGATGCACCACGCACTATAATCATAACCTCCCCCAACGCCTTAAATTCCACCCCTTCACGGCAAAGCGTTCCTATCAATTGTTCTAGTTTCTTCATTATCTCTCATCAAGATTTTTTTGCATGAATCTGTTTTTTGCTCTTTTTATTGAGATGTGCAATTTTTGTTCAAGTACTTTCATATCGGGTAGTTCTGTTAAGTATTCGGCAACTTTTATATTAGAGTTATCTAACTGCAACAACTCAATATGTTCTTCATTTTTTAATGCACACAATATCAACCCTATAGGCTTATTTTCGCCTTCTGCCTTTTCGTACCTTTCAAGCCAGCGGAGATAAAGCTCCATTTGACCTTTGTGAGATGCCTTGAAATGACCTAATTTCAACTCAATCGCCACAAGTCGTCTGAGCTTTCTATGAAAGAAAAGCAGATCAATATAATAATCTTCATTATCTATGGTAATTCGTTTTTGTCGTGCAAGAAAAGCAAAGTCGCTCCCAATCTCTGTAATAAAGTGTTGGAGTTCAACTAAAATGGCACTTTCTAAGTCTTTTTCTGAGTATGTATCTGACAAGCCAAGAAAATCGAGAAAATATGGATCATGAAATATTAAGTCTGGGCTTATTATCTCTTTATTTTTCAGTTGCTCTAAATCGCCTTTAATAGTTTCGTCTGGTTTTTTGCTTATTGCGGTTCTTTCAAAAAGCATAGAGTTGATGCGTTCTCTAAAGGTTCGCACACTCCATCTTTCCATTTTGCACATTTCAATATAAAATTCTCTTTTTAGAGGCTCTTCTATGGGAATTATTGCTAAAATATGAGTCCAGCTCAATTGTCTAATCAGTGATAAGACAATCTCTTTTTTAGGAAAAACATCTGCAAATTTAAGCATGTGGCGTAAGTTTTTCTCGCTCCAGCCCTTACCATACTCCTTCGTTAATTGGTCCGACAGCGTAGCGACAATCTGTTGCCCATATTCCGCTCTTTTATTTTGCAATATTTCAGTATTGATTCGCTTACCAATATTCCAATACAGCATAGACATAGTAGAATTAACTGCTACTGCAACTTGCTGTCTACTCTCGTCAATAAGAGTTTTGAGCTCGAATAATACGGTTTTGCTATTTTGTATTTCCTTTTTACTCATAGTTTATTCCACACCCTCAATATTTACAATTCAGTGGTTTAGCCTGTTTTGAAACCAACCCGAATATGGAGTGCATCTGAATAGTTAGGGTTAAAATATCCATCCAAGAGAGGCAGATCCTGCCAGTCGATTTTCTTTGTCACCATCATAATAATTAGAACTCCAGGCAATCCCATATGTGAGGTTTACAGATTTATTGATTGTCCATTGGTGTTGATAGTTAAGTCCGTAAGTAGGGTTAGTTCCGAAATTTTCCTGATAGTAGTTACCAAGGTTTACTTCTATGTTTTGACTGAAATTTTTTGTGTAGTGCTGCCAGGTAAGCCAATCACCAGTGATAGCAAGAGAGTAGGAATAGTCGCTTACAGGGTTGAAAAACGGCCCTCCAATTTTACTGTTCTGGCTCTGATAGAACGCTGGTGTGAGTTTGACTTTGAATTTTGGTGAATTAAATACACGCTGAGCATATGTTACATTCCAGCTCTTTCTGCGATTATCATTTGAAAAATCGAGGTACTCGTAACTTGCTCCAATTGTGCTGCTTTCATTGAATCGATATCCAATATCTGCCTTATACCCAGGGCCTGTTATGCCGTGAAAATACGCACGCACCGGAATGTTGGTGCTGAAGGAGTCGTAGGACAGGCCAATACTAAATGAATCGTTAAAAATATGGTTGCTTTGGATGGAGAGACCGACATCACTTTCAGCAGAATAGCTGGAACTGATTTCAGCCCTAAAAGTGTTTTGTCTGATACTGTATTCACCCCCGATGCCAACTCGTTGATATCGTCCTGTCCCTTCGGTGAAATCTGATCTGTTGTAGTATTGATGGAGAAAAGGACGTAACGCATTAGCATAAAGTTTGTCGTAGAGGAATGATTCAATGGAAAAATCGGAACTTCCGTAGTCACTGCTGTCAGAATCTGACGATCCACCGTCAGCAGACACAGAAAGTATGGGTCGTTTCATCAGAGCAAAATCTTCATTTAATGTGGCGATCTGTTTGTCTGTATCGGCATCATCCTGTTTGTTTATGGTGGCAAGTAGTGTTTCGGCCTCATCAAGTCTGTTAAGATCCATCAATGTTCTGGTTCTGTTGAGTTTAAGGTAAATATTGTCTGGGTCAATGGTTGTAGCGATAGCGTTCTGTTCATACGCTTTCTGCGGCCATCCGCGCCAGCGATATACTGTGGTGAGCGAATCATATATATCTGTATTGTAGGGTGCTATATATCTCATTTTTTCAAGGATTTTCTGAGCTTCGGCAAGATAATCGCTGGAGGATAAAACCGAAGTGGCAAGTAGCGCTGTGGAGAGTTTTTCGTCGTTATCCTTCACGATAGCGCCACTGTTATCCTTTCGCCAGAGTGGTGTTGCATTATTAAGTTGCGTTGAGAGATCCAGTGCTTTTTGATACTCCTCATTATCAAGATACGCCCAGCAGAGTGCTTCGTGCAGTAAAAAACTAGCCGGATCATTTTTTAGAAGTTTTAGGTACATATCCCGTGCAATCTCAGGTTGTTCTTCTGCAAGATAACTGTCAGCAACACTGTGAAGTGCGTAATCGGGGAGGGTGTGCCCTTCATCACGCAAAACATTGTAGCGTTTCAGCACCTCTTTTGTCAGGCCGCGTTCCCGGAGTGTGACAATATAATCCATCTCTATTCGGTTGAGATTATAGCTATCTCCCTTCGGTTCCAACTTGTCAATCTCCTGCTTGCTTTCCTGTAGAATAGTATCAAGTACAGTGTATCGTTTTTCGTTTTTGGGCAATGTGTAACTGGACCACCTAACCCTGAATGCTATTGTATCGGTATGGATCTTATTGGTTTCCTCAGGGCTGAAGAGTTCGGGGTTTTTTTCAAGATATGCAAATGCCCGAAAGGGAGCTCCTGCATAAAAGAGATTAAGCACGATATAGCGCTTTGCAGCAGTATCTTCCGGGTTACGTTCCAT
Source organism: Desulfocapsa sp. (assembly GCA_029942265.1). Taxonomy (GTDB): domain Bacteria; phylum Desulfobacterota; class Desulfobulbia; order Desulfobulbales; family Desulfocapsaceae; genus Desulfocapsa. The sequence goes on along the minus strand of JAOZTO010000079.1, from coordinate 2,593 downwards.
AAGTTGAAGATACACGTATGCCGCTTCAATGTAGCGATCTTGGGCGGTGAAGAAAAGTGCCACTGTGTTAAGAAGGTTTTGATCTCTTTTTCCTGTCATATAAAGAGGTTCTAAGAGTTCCTTGGCTTTTTTAAAGTTATGATCTTTCAGATATGCTCTTGCCTTTGCAATTATTGTTTGCTGAGAGGCGACAACTGGGCGCTGGATAGCAATTTTATGCTGCATTGTAGCTACTTTCTTCTTTTGTATAGTTTCCTTTTGTTTTTCTACATGGATGGGGTGAATTTGTATGCTGGAGTGATTAGCTGGTTTTAAGGAAATTTTTGGCGGAGGGGATGAAACGATCTGTTTTTTGTTATACGCGGCATTGAATTTTTCTTCAATCTCCGGCTGATTCGTATGCTCACTGGAATCGATAAGGGCATCGAGGACAAACTCCGGTGCATCGTTAAGATTGAGGAGCGATGACATCTCGATGGCTTCTTCATATTTTTTATTGCTATGCAGTGCAGCGATATAATCAGCAAGATACGTCTGGTTGTCAGAAGATAACTCAAACAGGTTTTTTAATATGCTTAAGGATGTGTTGTGCATTCCGATGGATGCCAGATATGAAGCTACTTCCAGTGGTGTTTTTCCCCGAATTTCCTTTGGAGCATCTTTTGGGATTGTCGGATTTCGTATTAAGTATGCCCGTACAAGCGTATCTAATAGTGGTAGGTCATGGACTGTGTCGGCTGCATTAATAAGAGCCCGCAATACATATTCCGGTGTTTCCTTGAAATTTAAAAAATGGGCATATGATAAGGCCTTTTTGTACTGTTTGTCCCATGTAAGGATGGTGAGATAATCATTTAACGCCCCATGATTATCCGGTTCCAGTTTCAACAGTTTTTCAAAACTACGCAAGGCACTAGTGTAGTTGCCGTTTCTGGCAGTCTGTACGGCACGATCCCTTGCAGCCTGATATTCATCCTGTGAGTAAAGTCGAAGTGCATGAGCACTTTCGGGAAGAGCAATTAGGATTTGTAGAGTAATGCAGGATAGCAATATAACATAAATATGCGGAGGATGTTTGGTTGATGATAGCAAGGTGTTGGTTGTCTCTTTATGGTGGCATAGAACAAAAAGGTTGCTTTGAAAATAGATGAAGATGGAATACAACTGAGTATTATTACTGTAGTATCCTATTATTGTAATGTCAACAAGCTCTTAGATTAAAGCACCTTTAAGTGCTATGGCAGAATTTCCCCTTGACCAACGAACACAATGTGGTATAACATAAGAAAAAATGAACAGCGACAAGTATTTTGCTTAATGTTGAAATCTTGTTCAGTTTGCTAGTTGACTAGGACAAGCTCCTAGGTGCGAAGTCGGTTTTTTTGTATAAAAAAGCCAAACAGAAAAACTTCTTATGTCGGAGGTAGAGTGTGAAGAAATTGGTAATTCTAGGTGCTGGTTGTGCTGGAACCATGGTAGCAAATAAACTTCGAAAAAAACTTGATACGAATGAGTGGTCGATCACTATTATTGACAAGGATGACCAACATATCTACCAACCGGGTCTGCTTTTTATTCCTTTTGGAATATACAAACCTGAGGATGTAGTTCGAAGTCGTAGTGAGTTTATGGGACGTGGAATCAACTTTGTAATTGATGAAATCGTTGGCATAGATACTGAAAAACAGCTTGTAGAAACTACAGCAGGAAGCTACGACTACGATAAAATTATTGTCTGCACCGGTGTTAGCCTAGCTCCAGAAGAAATTCCAGGCATGATGGAAGGATGGCAAAAATCTGTTTTTGATTTTTATACGCTTGACGGTGCAGTGAATTTGTGCCGAGCACTTCGTGAATTCAAATCCGGTAAACTGGTATTAAATATTGCAGAATTTCCCTTTAAATGCCCGGTTGCTCCCCTTGAATTTGTCTATCTTGCAGATGCTTACTTTAGTGAACGTGGTTATCGTGATGATATTGAAATCAGACTGGTTACCCCTCTTCCAGGTGCATTCACCAAGCCCAAAGCCAGTGCTTTCTTCTCGCAACTTATTGAACAGAAAAATATTAAAATAACAGCAAGTTATGACTTGGCAGAAGTTGATTGTGCCAATAATAAGATTGTTTCGGCGGCAGGAGATGAAATTGAATATGATCTGCTGGTTTCTGTTCCACCTAACGTTGGTGCCAGGGTTTTGGTTAAATCCGGCGTGGCAATGGATGAAATAGGGTATGTGAAAACTAACAACCATACCCTGAAAGCTGACAATCATGACAATATGTTTGTACTAGGAGACGCAACTACTCTGCCGACCTCTAAAGCTGGTTCAGTAGCGCATTTTTCAGCTGAAGTAATGGTTGAAAATTTTATTCGTGAAATCAATGGCGAAGAACTTAAAGAAGATTTTGACGGCCATGCCAACTGTTTTATTGAAACCGGTTTTGATAAAGCAGCTCTTATTGATTTTAACTATGATTACGAACCACTTCCAGGAAAATTCCCACTTCCAGGACTTGGCCCCTTTTCTCTTCTTGGAGAATCCAAAGCAAACCACTGGGGAAAGATGATGTTCAAATGGGTGTACTGGAATAA
>JAOZTO010000078.1 GCA_029942265.1 Desulfocapsa sp. | reverse complement strand
GTTTTTCATTAATTTCATACAATAACAGAATACTCACTTTTTTCCCATAGGATCTCTCACATGGTAATTGAATATCCGGCCTTAATGTGGCTCACCATCGGTGTAACATTTTTTGTTTTGGAAATGGCAGTCCCTGGCTTTGTCCTTTTCTTTTTTGGCTTGGCCGCTTGGCTTACTGCACTTGGTTGTTACTTCTTTCCTTGGAGCGTCAATGCTCAACTTGGGATCTTCCTTATTCTATCACTGTTGTGTCTTTTTACTCTACGAGGCTTTGTCAAACGTGTCTTTATAGGTGATACAAAGGATGACGGGGAAGATTCTATCATGGCAAAAGGTGGAGAGAAATGTACAGTCACTATGGCTATAGAACCACCCAGTGAAGGACAGGTTAGATTTGCCGGTACATTCTGGCGTGCCGAAGCAGAAGAAAAAATTAAAAAAAACGAAGTCGTTGAAATTGTAAAACAAGACGACTTGCTTATAACTGTTAAAAAATTGTAACCAAATATCAAGGAGACACATGATGGAAACATTTTCAGCACTCGGTATTCTCATTGTTTTTATGGTCGTTATTCTAATAAAAACAGCAGTAGTTGTTCCACAACGTATGGAATTTGTAGTTGAACGCCTAGGAAAATACCGAAAGACACTACAGGCCGGTTTCCATATTCTAATCCCTTTCTTTGATCGTATCGCCTACAAACGAAGCCTCAAAGAAGAGCCAATTGATATTTCTGCCCAAACCTGTATCACCGCCGACAACGTTACCCTTGAGGTGGATGGCATCCTCTATCTTCAAGTTATTGATTCAAAAAAATCCGCCTACGGAATCGATAATTTCCATTTCGCAACAGCTCAGCTTGCCCAGACCAGCCTTCGATCTGCTATTGGTAAAATTGATCTCGACAAAACCTTTGAAGCCAGAGAAACATTGAACGGACAGGTAGTAATGGCACTTGATGAAGCTGCTGAAAACTGGGGCGTAAAAGTACTTCGCTATGAAATAAAAGATATCCAGCCACCACGCACTGTCCTAGAAGCCATGGAAAAACAGATGAAGGCAGAACGGGAAAAACGCGCTGTAATCGCACGATCTGAGGGTGAAAAACAATCAACCATCAATCGTGCTGAGGGGGATAGAGCTGAAGCAATTGCCCTGTCAGAAGGCGAAAAAATGAAACGAATCAACGAAGCTGAAGGAAAAGCAAAAGAGATCACCATGGTTGCAGATGCTACAGCAGAAGCTATCCGAAAAGTTGCAGAGGCACTCAGTCTGCCGGGTGGAAACGAAGCAGCTAATCTTGAAGTGGCTAAAGGCTATATCAAAGAGTTCGGAAACCTTGCAAAAGAAAATAATACTATGATCCTGCCAGCGAATCTAACAGATGTGGCATCCATGGTAACCGCTGCCATGTCCACTATCAAACAGACGAAACAGCCGCCAAAAACACGGCCAGTTGCCAGAAAACCTGCTGGTAATTCACGCCCTCATACTCCACCTCAGGCGACATAAAATGGAAAAAACACAGGAGTCAAAAAGACTGTAATTACTCCAACCAGTATAGAAAGGGGGATGCCAATCTTCACGAAATCGCCAAAACTGTACTTACCAGGGCCATAAACCATGAGGTTCGTCTGGTAACTTACAGGTGATATAAAGCTACAGGACGCCCCCACCATTACGACAATAACAAAGGGCATAAAACTTACGCCAAGTCCTGAAGCTATCGTCATGGCAATAGGAAACATAAATACTGCCGATGCGACATTTGTCACCATGGCATCCATAAGGATACAGCCGACAAATACAACTGCCAGTGCCAGATACACGTTATCACCACCGAGTCCCCCTAGAAACTCGCCTATTAATGCAGAAAGTCCGGAGGCAGTCACCGCTGATTCAAGTCCCATGGCTGCGGCAATGACCATAAGGGTACTGAAGTCAACCGAACGTCCTGCATCGTGCAAGGTCATACATCCTGTCAGCAGCATTGCACCTGCTGCCAGGAGTGCAGCGTTCAACATACTCATAAACCCGAAAGCTACAGAAAATACCATGGCACCAGTTATAATTGAGGCAAGGAGAGCCTTATCGGTTCTCTGAATATGCGCACCACGGAGTTTTTTCGTCATCGAAAACTCAACTTCATTGCGATTACGATAAAAGAAAGTATCCTTTACTTCCAACAAGGCAACATCTCCTGCCTGGATCACTGTCTCCTCAAGAGGATAATCCATAGCCGCTTCCCCGCGTGCAATCGCCACCAGCCATACTTCAAAGTTCCGATCTGCTGCCTTGATTTCACCAATAGGATGGCCTATCATGCTGTTTCTTCTTGAAACAACTACCTCAACTAGGTGATGTCGAAAACGGTCACTTTTTTGTTCTTTAGTAGAATAGAGTGGCTTTAACCCAATTGTTGCCCATAGGGTTTGTGCCCCTCCAATATCTGCAGAAAAATTTAAGATATCTCCTTCAGCAAGAATAGATTCCGGATGTAATTCAAGTTCTTTTCCATTTCTGAAAGTAGACATGATATAAAAACCATCGCTGCTCATCAATCCTGCATCATCAATGGATTTTCCGATAAGCGGACTACCTTGCTCAATAGCAAGCTCTACCCTGAACCATCTCCGTAAAACATCATTCTTGACAATAAGTGCTTCAGGAGATGAAGGAAGAAGCCGTTTTCCAATAGTCATTATAAAAATCAGCCCAACGAGCGTTATGGAATACCGACTAAAGAGAGGTCAAACATGCGTACAGGTACCATGTACGGTAAATCAGATGCGCCACGCTCAAGGTTTTCATTAACAAGTCCTGCAATAACAAGATTTGTTGCAGTTCCAATCAATGTACAGGTTCCACCTAGAATAGAGGCATAACTCAGTGGGATGAATAATTTTTTAGGATCCAGTCCACAGCTTCTTGAAAGATCCCTTATAACAGGAATCATCATGGCAACCAGTGGTGTATTGTTTAAAAATGCTGACCCAAAAGCAATATTAGGTAATATTTTCAACTGTGCTTTAAAAATCGAATGAGGCCGTCCGATAAGCTTTTCACTCAAAATAGAAATTGCACCTGTTGAGTACATTCCTGCAGCAATCATAAACAGAGCACCAACAGTCAAAACACCGGGGTTATTAAAACCTTTCAGAGAATCTTCTAGTGGAGCGAGGCGAAAGGTAATTGTAAGCGTCAAGGCACCGATAAAAATAGCGGCTGGAGGAATCTTACTGAATATCAGCAAGACAAAGGTCAATGCAAGTATAATAATGATTATAACTAGGGGAGACATGTGCGTTATTTTCGCCTTTTCTTATCCCTGTTCTTGTCACGAATATACAGTTGAATAGGAACCTTATCAAGACCAAGACCGTCACGGAACCTGTTTGTAAGATAACGTTCATAAGAGAAATGAACACCTTTGGCACTGTTACTCATAATTACAAATTTGGGAGGTCTGCTTCCGACCTGAGAAGTATAGTAAAATTTAAGGCGTTTGTTTTTATAGATTGGTGGCGAATGATCCTCAACGGCATCCTGTAGAAGTTGATTCAAGGCAGATGTTGGAAAAGAAGCGATAAACTGCCTGTAGACCGAACCGATAGTTGGAAAAAGCAGTTTAATACCATCCCCTGTGAGCGCTGAAGCTGTGAGCAAAGGAGCAAAACCGACAAAAGGCACAGCCAAGGCAATCTCTGCCATAATATGTTTCTGGCGTTCTTTGTCGTCTTTGACCAGATCCCACTTATTAACAAGGAGAATAAGCCCTCTACCCTGTTCTTGCGTGTAGCCGATCACCTTCGTATCCTGCTCGGTGATACCTTCCTCTGCATCAATAAGTACAACAGCAATGTCGCATTTTTCCAGTGCTGCCAATGCTTTTAAGATAGAAAATTTTTCAAGCTTTTCTTTGGTTTTACCCTTTCTTCTGATTCCTGCTGTGTCAATAAGCAGATAGGAATATTTGCCATGACTAAGTAACGTATCCACTGAGTCTCTAGTTGTACCGGATATTTCAGACACCACCATTCTGTCATGGCCAAGAATCTGATTAATCATTGATGATTTGCCCACGTTAGGGCGTCCAAAAAAAGCAACTTTTATTGTTCCTTCAGGAAGATCAATTGCATCATCACTGTGCATCAAACTTTCTTCAAGAGCATCCATCAATGTATAAAAACCATATTTATGTTCAGCGGAAACTGCCCAAAGTTCCCCCACGCCAAGTTCATAAAACTGTGACAGCTGCTCAACTTCTTGCTCCGGACCATCTATCTTATTAACCACATAAAAAATAGTTTTTTGGGTTTTTCGCAAAAGATTGGCGACTTCCTTATCAGCAGGGGTCACCCCTTCCCGTCCGTCGAGCAGGAAAAGAATAATATCCGCTTCATCTATGGCGGCAAGTGCCTGATCACGGATATGCTCACCCATTACATCACCGTTTGCATCTTCAATGCCGCCTGTATCCACAAGCATAAACAGCTTGTCGTTCCACACGACTTTATCGTAATGCCGGTCACGCGTCACACCAGGTGTTGGATCAACAAGTGCCTTTCGGGATCGTGTTATACGGTTAAACAGGGTTGATTTACCGACGTTTGGACGACCAACCAAGGCAACAATTGAATGAGTTTGAATGGGCATAATGTTTTAATTTTTTGTAACTCGTAAAAAGGTCAAGTTTATAATAGCTAAGTAAAAAGCTCCATATGCAAGGTGCGTAAATCTTCTATTATTTCGGCGTATTAAAGTACGTCGTAATGATAGGAAATTTGCAGCAACGAAGCAGATGGAGAGTTTTTGCGACGCCATCACTAGTAACTAAGCAGATAAGGAGTTCTTATGACACAATTGCATGATACCATTGAAGACTGCTTACTAGCTATAGATAAATGCAAGAAAAAATGTACACTTGAACGATTCTATTCCCACAGCCCTGCAATAGGCAATGTACAGATTGAACATTTTCCGTTATCCATGCTGTTTTTTTGAACCGCAAAGCCATGTCGATCAATAAGCGTGCATTTACAGGATGGACAGATCGTGTTTTCCGCACCGCTTCCGGGTCTGTTTCCAGCATAAACAAATTGCAGTCCCTGTTTTAGTCCCACTTCTCTTGCATGTTCAAGGGCTTCAATGGTGGTGGGCGGGCGATTCGTCATCTTATAGGTTGGATGAAATCCGGTTACATGCCAAGGAATTGCAGGATCAATTGATACGAGAAAATCAGCTATCTTCCTCAATTCATCCTCGCCATCATTTACCCCCGGAATAAGAAGGGTGGTAACTTCAACCCAGACGCCAGCTGCATGCAGGCGTGCAATATTATCCAGCACAGGCTGTAGTTTTGCACCACAAACTGATTGATAGAAATCATTACGAAAGGATTTCAAATCAATATTGATGGCGTCAAGTAATGGTGCCAGTACATCAATAGCATCACGACTCATATAACCATTGGAAACAAAAACATTTCGCAAATTGTTCTTTTTTGCCAGCACCATACAATCATAGGCAAACTCGAAAAAAATTGTTGGCTCAACGTATGTGTAACTGATGGACTCACACTTGGCTGTTATAGCACTTTCAACAATACATTCGGGTGTTTTTGTGGTACCAGGAACATTTTGGGCACTAAAAGAGCCAGGTTGAGAAATTGACGCATTCTGGCAATGACGGCAGGAAAAATTACAACCAACCGTGGCAATAGAATAGGTTCTACTTTCAGGAAGAAAATGAAACAGTGGTTTTTTTTCTATGGGATCAATGTTTTTTGCAACAACCTGTCCATACACAAGGCTGTAAAGTGTGGTATCTCGGTTTTCACGAACCCCACAAATGCCACGATGCTTGTCAGCTATCGAGCAGAAATGGTGACAAAGAAAACAGGAAACCCGTCCATCTGTCTCTTTTTTATACAGACGTGCTTCTTTGATGGATTCGTAAAAAGTTTCCTGCATCGGCATAAATCACATCAGAAAAAACGAATAAAAAAAGCAGCCACCTTACGACACCAAGACAGTAGCTTTGGCTCCTGTTGCAATGTGGAAAATGATGCAGAATGAGAACGAGACACTTCAGTTTGACTAGAATCTGGAAGAACAAGATTCCTAGGAGCAACACGATAACACAAGCCCTCTAATTGCCATTTTTTCATAAAATCCTCCTATCAGTCCTATCAGAAAACAGAGATTAAAAGAAAAAACCTTACAAATACTACAAAACAATCATACCATGTATCGCAGACCACGTCAAACACAAAACACTACATATTGGTACTCGCCAAGAAACAAGCACAACATACTGTACTCCTTCAAATATTTAGGCATCATTCAAAAATAAGCCCACCCCGAATGTTTACAATCACTCTTTCAGGGAAAGTGCAATCCGTTTACGCTGAATATCAACTTCGAGAACCCGAACAACAACATGTTGACGAACACTAACAACTTCACTCGGATCTTTAACATAACGATCAGCCAATTGACTGATATGTATTAATCCATCCTGATGAACTCCGATATCAACAAAGGCACCGAATTTAGTCACATTACTTATTATTCCAGGCAGTTTCATGCCAGGTTTCAGATCCTCCATGCTCGACACTCCTTCACCAAAGGCAAACTCTGCAAACTCCTCCCTCGGATCTCGCCCTGGCTTTGCAATTTCTTGCATAATATCACTCAATGTCGGTATTCCAACCTCATCACTAACATATCGTTTGATATTAATTGTATCTCTAAGTTTTGCACTGCTAATAAGATCAGCAACCAAGGCACCACAATCTTTCGCCATCTGTTCAACTATATGGTATTGTTCTGGATGTACAGCACTTGCATCCAATGGATTTTTAGCGCCCTGAATCCGTAAAAACCCGGCACACTGTTCAAAAGCCTTTTTTCCAAGACGTGGAACTTTCAGAATCTGTCTACGGCTGCTAAATGGGCCGTTTTCATTGCGATATTGAACGATATTTTTTGCAAGCACAGGCCCTAGCCCTGAAACATGTGCCAGCAACTCAATACTGGCACTATTGATCTCAACGCCCACACTGTTGACACAGCTAGCCACCGTATCATCAAGACTTTTCTTCAAATCACTCTGTTTCACATCATGCTGATACTGACCAACACCGATCACCTTAGGATCAAGTTTCACAAGTTCAGCCAATGGGTCCTGTAAACGCCGGCCAATGGAAACCGATCCTCGCACAGTAAGATCATGGTCGGGAAATTCCGTCCGAGCAACTTCCGATGCAGAATATATTGATGCTCCGCTTTCATCCACCATTGTGACAATCATTCCCTTACTCAAATCGAGTTTACGAACAAAGGCCTCCGTTTCCCGTCCTGCTGTACCATTACCGATGGCAATGGCCTCAATGGAATATTTTCGACAAAAATTAGTAACATTTTTTTCTGCTTCCTCTCGTTTGGTAGTAGAATGTGTCGGATATATTGTGCTAAAATGTAGTAGTTGCCCAGATTCATCCAGACACACAAGCTTTGCGCCAGTACGAAACCCAGGATCAAGTGCCATTACACGTTTCTGACCAAGAGGAGATGCAAGAAGAAGTGATCGTAAATTTTCTGAGAAAACAGTGATTGCCTCCCTGTCTGCCAGCTCTTTTAGTTTTGCACGCAGTTCATTTTCCAATGATGGCCCAAGGAGTCTTTTATAACTGTCAGCTAGGGCAAGTTTGACCTGTTCCGTTGCGGCACTACCATTTTTCACTACATATTTTCCGTTCAACAGATTGAGAGCTGCCTCTTGCGGCGGACGTAAAGAAAGGCTCAACACCTTTTCATTCTCACCACGAAGCATAGCCAGCATACGGTGTCCAGCAACCTTTGCAACTGGTTCCTGCCACGCAAAATAATCTCTAAATTTTGCCCCTTTATCCTGGTTCTTCGGAATAACCTTGGAACTAATCATCCCTTGACTGGTAAAAAGCCGACGAAGTGCAATTCGAATCACAGGATCTTCACTTACCCACTCTGCAATAATATCTCGTGCTCCAGACAGTGCATCATCTTTTTCAGCAACACCTTTTTCATGATCAATAAAGGCACGCCAATTAACGGGACGGGTATCTTGACGAAGAATCTCATGAGCTAAAGGTTCCAGACCTTTTTCTTTAGCGATAAAACTGCGCGTTCTTCGTTTAACACGATACGGAAGATACACATCTTCCAATGTCGTCATGTCACAAGCTGCAGTGATTGCTTGCTGTAGTTTACTGTTTATCAACTCCCTTTCTGTTAAGGAGACGATGATTGCTTCCCTGCGTTTATCTAACTCCGCTAATTGTGACATCCTGTCCCGAACAGCAGCGATTTGCACTTCATCCAGTAAACCCGTGGCTTCTTTACGATAACGAGCAATAAACGGTACTGTAGCACCACCTTCAAGAAGAGTTGTTACTGCCACCACTTGACTATTTTTTAGTTGTAGTTCTTTTGCTATAATATTTTGATATGTTGTCATTTTTTATCCATATAGCCTTTCCCCTGGCTACCTTCGGTAATTTTTTAAATGAATCGCACTGTAAATATTCGGGTTGGGTTCAAAACAGCCCAGACCACTGAATTGTAAATGT
>JAOZTO010000077.1 GCA_029942265.1 Desulfocapsa sp. | reverse complement strand
TCGCCAATCATACCCAAAGTTTCAATAATCAGGTTAATTTCCGCTTCATCTTGAGAATTTGCAACTAAATACAGCAGGGCAGGAACCGCTTCTTCAAAACGAAGTTCACCTGCCACATGAATAAGGTGAGCCTTATCTTTAATAGATGGATCCGAAAGAAATTCGATTAGAAGCTCAGGGTACGCAAGAAGATTGGAGAGTAACGTCTCTTTTATCACTGGTAATGCATCCGCAACTTCAACCTGTTCTGTCATTAGGTGTAAAAGAATTGGAACTGTAAACCTCACGTCTCCACGAGAAAGCTCATAGATCAATCGATTCTGCGTCTTCTTGTCAACATCAGGGAGATGCAAAAGCACAAGTTTTGTTTTTAGAGTGTCACCTGTCTCTATATTATCTCGAACTTCATCTATCATATGTTGTGTATTTACATCCGCCATTACTACTCTCCACTACTAGTCTATAATTAAAAAAAAACTTCTTCTCTGCATTATACTGCAAAGCTTTTGTCAACAAAAAGCATTAACATTATATCTTAACACACAAACACTGTAACAGCACAGATTACTTTGGGTACCAGTCTACGCCTATTTTTCGAATCATATTAAATCCACCACCTAATACCAGCGAATTATTCAAATCGACACTGTCCAGAAAACTCTGGATTTCAAAAGACCGTGTTCCAGCATCACAAAGAATAATCAGTTTTTTGCCTGTTGGCAGCTCTTTATAACGCCTTCTGATTTCGTTGTAGGATATAGCAATCCAGGTATTTTTGCCAAACTTCTCAACAAATGGTTTGGCTTCCTGTGGATGTCTGATATCAAGAGCGACACAGTTCGGCTCTGTAGAAAAATCGTCCATCCACTCTAAAAATGAGTCGATAGTTGTTGTTCGTAAACGTCCATCACACAGGTTATCAGCAACATAAGCAATGGCATTGATTGAATCAATTGCAGCAGAAAACGGCGGTGCATACGCCATTTCAAGAGTTCCAAAGTCATCGATAGTCGCACCCATTGAAATATACGCAGCTGCCGCATCAATCCTAGCTGAAATACCATCGCCCATAGGGCCAAAACCCTGCACTCCAAGTACCTTACGGGTACGTCGATCAAAAACCATTTGAAAGCAAACAACCGATTCTGTCGGGAAGAAATGTGCTCTGTCAGAAGGTGCTGTGAGAGCAACATCAGCATCAAAGCCTTCGGCAATTGCAACATCTAAACTTAATCCCGTGGCTCCAATACACACATCAAAGGCCTTCATGATAAAACTCCCCACCGCACCTTTAAACGTTGAAGGAATTCCAGCCATATTGTCTCCTGCAACTCGACCTTCTTTGTTTGCCAGTGAGCCAAGAGGCGCATAAAATTTTTTACCTGATACCAGATGCATTACTTCAACACAGTCACCAGCAGCATAAATAGAAGGATCTGAGGTTTGCATCCGTTCATTTACAACGATTGCACCCATAGGAGATGTTTGCAGGCCAGCGTCAACGGCTATTTCCGTTCGAGGCCGAACGCCCGCTGCCATAATTACTATGTCCGCTTCAATTGTACGATTTGCAGTGCGTAGACCAGTAACCTTCCCATCTTTACCTAGAATTTCTGTTGCACCTTCTCCAAGGAAAATACTCACATCATTATCACGCAGATGTTTTGTGAGCATAGAAGCAAATGGTTTGTCAACGATTCGAGGCAAAACCTGTGGCATAAATTCAACAACTGACGTTTCAACTCCCCATAAGTCTTTAAAGGCTTCAGCCATCTCAAGACCAATGGCTCCGCCACCAATAACAACAGCCTTATCTACTTTGCCTTTTGCAATTCTATCCTTAATCTCGATAGCCTTATGTAAATCAGAAATAGTGAACACACCATCAAGATCTGCCCCTGGAATAGGAAGGATAAACGGACGTGATCCTGTGGCTATCATCAGGATATCGTATTGAATATTCTCTTTCACACCAGTGGCAACATTTTCGACTTTGACTAATTTTTTATTACGGTCAATGGAGACGGCCTTAGTTCCACTTTTGACGATTATTCCTTTGGCATGTTCAAAAAAGTCCTCATTCCGTACCATGTGAAAACTCGTAGAACGCAACTCTGCCTCATCGGAAACATCACCTGAAACATAATAAGGAATCCCACAGCCACCATAGGAAAACAGAGTATCCTGATCAATAATTGTTACTTCAGCATCCTGCATCAGTCGCTTTACTCGACATGCAGCTTTGGGTCCAGCGGCAACACCACCTATAATTACAATTTTAGTACTCATTACTCCTCCCCATAGAGATAAGAAAACCTAGCAACCCACATTTTCGATCTTTACTGCAGTATCCTACATCCGGCCAACATGGATCACGTACTTAATGATTAACTGATATTGACAAATGAACAATAAAACCGCAAAAAATACAAGCAGAAAGGTATCTATTCAAACACGATATGCGATTGGGCTTTTTTACATTTACTAAATTGCTACGCAAATGAATTTATTATCTACTTTTTGAAGTCTCAAGACAATCCAGCACCAGACGTTGTCGATCATCAAAAAGGCGACGACTAATCAACCAAATAGCTGTCACAACACCAAAGCCAGTACCGGCCGCAATAAGAAGCATAATAAGTATCTGGTATTTAACAGCGTCCAACGGCGAAGATCCGCCCAGGATCTGTCCCGTCATCATGCCCGGCAAACTGACAACTCCTGCAGCTGCCATGGAATTTATAATAGGGATCATCCCCGTTCGCATACAGTCCCGTCTAATATCACCACTTGCCTCTTGCCAATCCTGTCCGAGAAGAAGTCGTTGTTCCACCACACCACGTTGATTGTACATTTCAGTTGTTAATCTGTCCGATGCAAGTGCAACACCATTCATAGTATTTCCAAGCAGCATACCAAGCAGAGGAATTGCGTACTGTGGGGTATACCAGGGATCCACTCCAACCATAAAGAGTAAAGCTAGAAGTGTTACTGTAAACGAAGAAACCATCATGGAACTGGTACTGATCAAATATCCTGTTACTCCACGAAGTTTCCGTTTTTGTCTCGCCGACACTTCATACCCAGCAATAAGTAACATGCAGAGTGACATACCTCCAACAAAGGCAAGGTTGGCACTTGCAAACAAAACCTTCAACACCATTCCGACAAGGAGCAATTGTACAATCATTCGCAGTGCAGAAATCACAAGCCGCTTTTCAAGGCCAAGTCCAATACGAAAACTGGTAGCAGCCAGTAATAAAACAAGTACAGAAGCAAGGGAAAGATCAAAAGCCGAGAGTGAAATCACATTCAAAGCAGTTCCTCCTCTACAAGTCCTTCTGTCTCAACCCGAAATACCTTGTCAGCAACACGTGCAAGTTGCTCCAAATCATGGCTCACCCATATGCAGGACATTTTGTGGTGAGTACGTCGTTCATCCAGCATCTGTTCAACAACATTAACCATTTTTTTATCAAGGGATGCCGTGGGTTCATCAAGCAGAAGTACTTCAGGATTTGTAATTAGAGTTCGCACAAGGGACAGTCGTTGTCGTTCACCCGTTGACAGTCTGCTTATTTGCCATCCAAGGACATCTTGGGAAAACCCTAATCGCTGAAGCATTTGCACGGAATCATCATTTTCGATGGCACTGCTAAAATGAGAAGCCACCGTGTCAAACCACCAAAATGATTCAGCCGGAACCATGGCAACCAGCCGTCTCCATTCTGGTGCTGGAATCGTAGAACTGGCAACACCTTTAAGAAAACACTCACCACCGTGAGGTATTACATCTGCCACCGCCCTAAGTAATTGACTTTTACCAATTCCAGATCGCCCACTAAGACCAGTACAGCCACCAGTATCGACGTTCAAATTATAAGGACCATTATTTAAAAATGCGAGATTTTTAAGGGATAACTTTTCCATTAAATTTTTCGTGGCAGAATGATTGTAAAGGTAGAGCCTTCATTTTCTTTAGAACGCACTGTAATACTGCCGTGATGCTGCTCAATAATATTTTTGGTAATGGCAAGTCCAAGACCTGTTCCTCTGTTCTTATCTGTAAAAAAAGGTTTAAAAATCTGGTTTTTTTTCTCTTCATCCATTCCCGCTCCGTTATCCTGAATCGAAATAAAAATCGATCCACTAGATTCATCATTATGGGTTTGCACACGAAGCACTCCACCATCCAGCATGGCCTGAATGGCATTAACAAGAATATTTAGAAAACCACGATAAAACAGATCAGGATCAATGACTATCTGTCCGATATCAGGATCAAGTTTTGTCTCAAGGCGAATGTTTTTTCCATTCAACTCAGGATCAACAAATAGTAACGCCTGTTCAACAGATCGATTGATATCAACCGGAGAAAGTTTAAGCTCTTGTGGTCGTGCAAAATCAAGGAATTCAAGCACAATATTGTTAAGGCGCACAGTTTCAGCAACAATAATTTCTGCAAGGTTTTCGTTACCTGGTGCAATTTTTTTAATCCTTTTAACGAGAATTTCAGCGGTAGAACGGACAATTCCAAGAGGACTCTTTATCTCATGGGAGACTGTTGCTACCATCGTTCCCAGATGCGCTAAGCGCTGGGCATCATTTAACTGCTGTTCAAGTAGCAACCGTTCCTCAACCCTACGATCCATTATTTTACCAGCCCGACTAACAATAACAAGAAGGACGAGAAAGAGGATTGCCATAACAGACGAAGAGACAAGAATGATACGCGCCTGAAGTTGCACAATAGCTGCATACGCTTTTGAAAGATCAAGCGTAATTTCAATAACTCCCATTATCTGCCCTTCCGAACTGGCATCTTCACGCACCTGGCGAAATGGAATAAATGTCTTTAATCGACAATGTACCTCTGGAGCTCCAGGGAAAAGGTTCAACACAGTGCCACTGGAAACAATTTGCGAATTAGCAACTCCCGTTAAGGCTTTTTCATATTCCAATCCACCCACATTTTTTTTCCCAACAAGTGTATCATTGGTAGAATAGGATACTATATTGATAGTAGAGTCGTAAATTGTCACAGCTCCTATCTGCATGCTTGCTGTAGCATTTCGTACAATAAGATCCAATCTTTCAAATTGTTCGGGATTAGACAAAGCAATTTTTCCATAACGAACAACTGTGGGTAAAACAAATCCTCGAAAAACCTGCTGATTCAAATTTTCGGCAAGTAAAATAGAGTACGCTTCACTTTGCTGAAGCATTACTTCACGCGCATTACTGGAAATAAACCAGGAAAGGAAAAAGGTGAAAATAAGAATCACACCAAGGCTGGTAAAGGAAAAATATTTCACCAGTTGAAAAGGTAGAAGACCGGAACGTAGATCTCGTCCATTTTTTGAAGTAGCAGGTACTAAAATGTCTTCTACTTTATTCACCACAAACCCCACATCGTTTACAAACTTTTGTGTCACATGCAACTGTTGTTTGTGCAAGAAAGCTTTTTTGATATTCCGCCCAGAGATATTTTTTACTTATACCATGATCAACAATATTCCATGGCAAATAGTCGTCTTTTGCATGCTGATAAATAGCATAAAATCCAGGGGACAAGTCATGTTTTCTCATAGCTTGTTTCCAGGGGATGTGATCACGTGCCATAGTCGCAAGCACATTAGCCAATCGACGATCACCTTTCGCAAGAACTGCCTGAAACAGAACATTTTCAGGTTTATCATGGTTCAAACGCACATTGGCTTCGTTGCGAATTCCTTTCTTCAAAAAAGTTATTTTGGATTTGAGTGATCGAATCGTTTGGGATACATCTATTTCGTAACCACTTTCACATTCTACGCCTCCAAAAGGATGAAACTGAAATGGTGTCCATGGTTTTGGCGCAAAACAATTTACAGATAAGGAGATCTCACATAATCTCCCCCGCTTTCTGCCAAAAGGCAACATACGTTCTCTAATTGTTTTAATCAGATCTATCATTTCCTGTAAATCATCAAAACTTTCTGTGGGTAATCCTATCATAAAATACAGTTTCAACTTGTAAAGTCCTGCTTTAGCAAGACGTTCCACAGCCAAAAGAATATCATCTTCGGTCAGGTTTTTATTAATTACCCTGCGAAGTCTTTCCGACGCACCATCCGGGGCAATAGCTACGCTTTTCAGGCCACTGTTTCTGAGCAATTCTAATAGTGGTCCAGAAATTCTATCTGCTCGAAGAGAAGAGAAAGAAAGAGAACAACCGCTCTCAAGAAGATATGAGGAAAGGGTTTCTAACTCTTCCTTTTGAGCCATTTCCATGCCCAATAAGCCTATACGTTTAACATCACTATTCCGTTCTTCAATTCCCCTAACAACAGCATCTGCATCCCAGAGCCTTGGAGGTCTGTAAATAAATCCTGCGGCACAAAACCTACACCCTTTGGAACACCCTCGACCAAGCTCAGTAACATAGAGATTTGAAAACTCTGCATCAGGACTTAATAACTGCGAGTGAGCAGCTTTTTCAACTGATTGTACTGTATGCTTTTTAATTGAACTATCTTTCCCTCTCAATGGAACGGAATCACACAGACGTCCAGTTTTTTCTGAATAAACTGCTTTATGGAAACTTGGTACATAGGCAGCAGATACTGTTTTTTGTGTTAGATAAAGAAGTTCCGAGCGTGAAGCAGACTCCATTTTTTCAGTAAACAGCATGACAAAATCCTGCAAGATTCCTTCCGCCTCACCAAGTAAAAAAAGATCGCTAAAAGGTGCTAATGGTTCTGGGTTCATAAATGTTGCAACTCCACCACCCACAACCATAGGATTTTCATTGCTAATAAGAGTATCCTCACGATCCTCTGCGAAAAGAGTAACACCACCTTTTAGCAATAACTTGGCAAGATTGACATAATCATGTTCAAAACTTATGGAGTAAAACAGAAGAGGAAAATCCGTAAGAAGTCGACCCGATTCAAATGATCGAAGTGTGACAGCTGGATCTTTTGAGAGAAAAAAACGTTCGCAAACAAGGTGGTCAAATTGGTTCAACAATGAATACACTAGCTGAAAGCCAAGACTTGAAACACCGACTGCATATGTATTAGGGTAAAGCAGAGCAACCGGAATGCGGTCTTTCCATTTTTTGAGATAGGTGCCGCTTTCGTTGCCTAGTAAGTCAGGAGCTTCACTTCTCCTTTTTTTCAGCGTAGCTCTAGGAGACCGCATTATTCATGGACAATTTGTGCAATTGCAGATACGAGTTAATTGGCCTTTTTCCTGAGATATGTTGGTGTCTCCATATATTCTTCATTCCAAGGCCTTACTTCCTTACTGGGTTTAGCGCTTTCTCCGGAGGAAATGCCATGATTGTCAAACCCATTAAAATTGGATGATGGAAAAATAGGTTTTCCTTCGGGACGATTCGGAGTTGCAAGTGTTTGACTTCCAATTCGTGTTTCCTTAGCTTTTTCTGCCACAGGGGCTTTTGTCACTGGGATGTCCACCTGGACGAGATTCTTTTTTTCAGGGACAGATTCACCCACACCTGTTGCAATCACAGTAACATGTAGTTCGTCATCAAGTGCATCATCATACAAGGCACCAATAACTACTTTGGCTTCATCATCAACTTTATTTTGAATAAGAGCAGAGGCTTCCATAAATTCAGCCATCGTGAAAGATTCTTCAGAAGCAGAGATATTGATAAGTAACCCACGCGCTCCATCAATGCCAATGTCTTCAAGAAGCTGATTATCTATAGCTCTGTTGGCAGCTTCTGTGGCTCGATTTTCACCAATGGCAAAACCTGTACCCATAATTGCAGGGCCAACCTCACGCATTACAGTTCGAAGATCTGCAAAGTCAGCATTCATAAGTCCTGGGACATTAATAAGATCAGTAATGCCTTTTACTGCCTGCAGTAAAACCTTATCAGCCATCCCTAACATATCAGAAAGTTTTGAATTTTTCTGCATTAGCGAAAGCAAACGATCATTTGGAACTGTGATAATTGTATCAGCATATTTGCGCAGTTCCTTCCAGCCTTTTTCCGCATTACGCATACGGAACTTACCTTCAAAGTGAAAGGGCTTTGTAACCACAGCAACGGTCAGAGCACCCATCTCCCTGCTGATTTTTGCAACAATAGGAGCAGCACCTGTACCGGTTCCACCACCTAATCCAGCGGCCACAAAAACCATATCTGCACCCTTCAAACTATCACTTATCGCATCAATGGATTCAAGGGCAGCCTGTTCACCAGTTTCTGGATCAGCACCTGCTCCAAGACCTTTGGTGATTCCAGGACCAATCTGCAAACACACATCGGCACGGGATTGATCAAGAGCCTGCTTGTCTGTATTGGCTGTAACAAACTCAACACCCTGAAGACGATGTTCGACCATTGTGTTAATAGCATTACCGCCACCACCACCAACGCCTATGACCTTTACTACTGCAACACCTTCTGTTTCCGCCATTCTAAAAGGCATATTTTCTCCCGTTATTCACAAAAGCCTGCATTATACAGGCATCACAATTTGGCCAATTACAAACAGTCAAATCATAGCATTTACATCATATTTCTGAAACAATTTTTTGCATCTATTTCAAAATTAGTAACTATTCAGCGAGTACCCAATAATTAGCATAACACTAAGCTGTCACGTAAATATTCGGGTTGGGTTTAAAACAGCCCATACCACTGAATTGTAAATGTTTGGATAGTGCCCCAGGTTCGTTT
>JAOZTO010000076.1:6558-8809 GCA_029942265.1 Desulfocapsa sp. | reverse complement strand
TCATTTATTAGAATGCAATGATTCCATAGTGTGCCGACACTGGCTGCTAATTTCCGTGATAAGCCCATTATCTGCAAACGAAAATGTGCCATTACCAATAATAATATGATCGAGAACCTGAATCTGCATCATACTTCCCAGGAGAGATAGGGTTCGTGTTAGCTGCATATCTTGTGGTGAGGGATCAATTGAACCCGATGGGTGGTTATGGGCAATAATTATTGCTGCTGCGTTGTGTTGCAGTGCCTTTTTGATCAGTTCTCGTGGATACACTGTGTTTACGTTAATAGTTCCTTCAGCTGCTGTTTCGGTGCCCATTATAGCGTGGGAGGAATCGAGATAAATGACAGTGAGAACTTCTTTTTTTAGGCCTCGTAAAGCATGGAGAAGATATTCTCTCACATCAGTTGAGGAGTGTAAATATCGCTTCCCTTGAAGCCTATCTTTTAGGTATCGTCTGGCAACGGACTGAATAAAAGCAACCGCGAGGCTGTTTTTAGGACCAATCCCTTTAATGGTTTGTAGTCCTGCTGATGACTCTTCAAGAACTGCTGCTAGTGAACCAAATTTCTTAAGTGCAGCCTTTGCCGGTTCCTTACAGTCCGTTCGTGGAGTGCCAAAAGAAAGTAGCAGTTCTATTATCTCAGCGTCACTAAATCCACCAAGCCCACGTTGAAGAAAACGATCTCGAAGACGCTCCCTGTGCCCCGCTCCCTTTTTCTGCCAATCATCTTTCTTCATTTACCTCTGCGATAGCTCCTTTGAAAACAACTCATTGACAATTTTGGGATTTGCTTTTCCCTTTGTCCTTTTCATTAACTGTCCAACAAAGTAGCCCATGAGTTTTGTTTTGCCATTTTTAAAATCTTCTGCTTGTCCTGGGTTGGCTGCTATAATTTCCTTTACAATTGCCAGTAACTCACCTTGGTCTGAAACCTGAATCAAATTTTTTTCTTTCACAACAAGATCAGGATCTTTTCCAGATACCATCATTTCCACAAATACTGTTTTTGCAATTTTTCCAGATATCGTTTCATCAGCTATCATTTTGAGTAAAGCTCCCAATTGGCCGGAACTCACAAGGCAACTGCTCAATTCTGCTCCTTTTAACTCCCTAAGAAGCTCAGTCATTATCCAATTGGATGCCTTTTTGACATTGACGCCCTCACTCACAGTGTCTTCAAAATAATCTGCAAGCTCGCGTGAAGTTGTCAGAAGTGCGGCATCATATTCTGGAAGTTCATACTCTTTTATAAAGCGTTCTTTTTTTGCATCAGGTAGCTCCGGTAGACTTTTTCGTATTTCCTCAATCCATTCTTCTTCAATGACAATCGGAATTAAATCAGGACACGGGAAGTAGCGATAATCGTGTGCCTCTTCTTTACTCCGCATGGACTCCGCTCTATTTCTATCAGGATCCCATTGCAGAGTTTCCTGGGTCACTTCTCCACCATCAAGCAAGACATCACGTTGCCGCCGCACTTCGTACTCCAGAGCAGCCTGTACGTTCTTGAAGGAGTTCATGTTTTTCAGCTCTGTTCGTGTTCCCAGTTTCTCCTGACCAAATGGCCTAAGGGAGATATTTGCATCACAGCGAAAACTTCCCTCCTGCATATTACCGTCACAAATATCAAGGTATTTAAGAATTGCGTGTAACTTACGAAGATACGCATAGGCCTCCTCTGGCGAACGTAAATCTGGTTCTGAAACAATTTCAAGGAGTGGCGTACCTGTTCTGTTTAAATCAACGTAAGATAGTGGTTCCCTGTCATCATGGATAAGCTTTCCTGCATCTTCCTCCATGTGCATACGGGTTATACCGATAATTTTCTTCTCACCATTTACCTCAATTTCCACCTTCCCAAATTCAACAATTGGAAGATCAAACTGTGAGGTCTGGTATCCCTTTGGAAGATCGGGGTAAAAATAATTTTTCCGAGCAAACTGGTTAAACGTATTAATAGTTGAATCCGTTGCCAGTCCCATGCGGATTGAATACTCTACAACCTTTTTATTTAAGACGGGTAACACTCCAGGCATTCCCAGGCACACCTGGCATGTATGCGTATTTGGAGTTGCTCCAAATTTTGTTGAACAGCCACAAAATATCTTAGATTGTGTTTTTAGTTGGGCATGAATCTCCAGCCCTATTACAGTTTCAAACTCCATGATATGCTCGTTTTTTCTATTTAGAATTTGATGGATTCATATAAGCTCTCCATCTTTCAGTGGTTGAGCCTATTTTTGCCCC
>JAOZTO010000076.1:0-6458 GCA_029942265.1 Desulfocapsa sp. | reverse complement strand
TTTTCACACTCTCTCCGCCTTTCCTACCCACTGACGGATTTTCACCAATTCATCTCGCCATTCATTGCCTATCCGTATTTGAAGGAATATACGAAATAAATCTAGCATTAATCGAATCAACTCTTCGAAAAGAAAAATTCGCTCGAGCACCATTCCTTCGCGAGCTTCTGGATCATTTTCATTCCCAGTTTCCCCTCCAGTTTTAGGCAGTTTTACATTTCTGAACTCCATAAGTGCTGCTGCCATGGTAAAATTCCATTCATAATCATTATAGACTAATTGGATTCGTGCCTGTTCGAGCTTTTTTCCCATCACTAGACCTGTTCGAGCTTCCTGCAGTTCTGTCTGTAATCCTCTACAGATAAGGCTTTCGTTAGAGTCACCTTCACCATATTCTAGGAGCATATGTTTTTCAAACACAACTACTATGTCCCCTTCACCGGGAAGTTCTACAACTCCTCCTCGTTCCTCACTTTTCCACCACAACCAGGTCAAAAATTCTTGTCCAATAAATCGCTTTTCTGCTATTAGGTCTACTAAATCCATTTCTAATTTCCCTCTTTTTCACTACTGTCTCTAGGAGTATTGAACATTCTCACATAGCCATATCTAATTCGACCTTTTTACAAGTTTGTCGATGTATGATCCTGTTGACTTAGCCTCGGAATGTCCAAATGAACGAATATGATTGCAACACCAAACACTTTTAGACAAATATATCTGGTGTAATTAATGCCAGTTGATCAATTTCTCCTTCTTCAAGGAGGTGCTCTCCACATACGTAGGGTATCTGCTGCACCAAAGTAAGTCCAAAGCTTTCCTTAAACAGATCTTCCAAAAGTGCCTGTGCTTTTTTATTCGTTGAAAAAAATATAAGCGTTGAATTTTCAAGATTCCAGCAAAGATCAAATACTGATGGTACTGCCAGTGCCTTACGTAATAATTCATTTTGAATACTCTCTTTAATCTCCACTCGCATACTTCTTGGTATTTTTTGAATCTGTTTTTCCTTTTTAATTTCTTCTTCTTTTTTCTGTACGAATTTATTCACAATCGCTGATGAAACCTTGCGTTCATCCAGTCTCATTGAAAGGGTTACATAATTTCCTGCAGCATATGACGCAAAATCAAATTCCGTATCAAACATATTCAAAACAGAAACCCACCCCAAGGAATCTTCATCGTAGGTGTCATCAATATCCTTAAAAGCGAAACTCACAACTCTATCTGCAATAAAATCCCATATATTTTCTGGTAAATCCCCTTCAACTGCGAAACGAACATAACTTGCCGAACCCTTGATAAATCCCATTCTTTTCTCCAATGAATGTACTGGTAGCTAGTTTTTTTAATAAATTTCCAACACAATTCTTAACCTTTCAAATGTGCCTGAGTGCTTATCTAAACATACTCTATTACCATATCATGGTACACTGCTTTTTTTCTTACGGTTTAATTTTGCTCAATTATTTCTTATGAAACCGTTTCGATGGTAATCACGACAATACTGCTCGCTACATCCTAATATGCCTGCTCTTATTTTTCGAAAATGTTTCGATTTTGAACGAAATGTCTATTCTCTAACAAGATCCTGCGATTGAATTATCCTTTTCCTTCCTTTTCTATTCACTATAATAAAAAAATGTTATTTTTTTATTGACACAACAAAAACAAATTTGTATATAAACTTGCTTCAAGGGTTGTTAACTCAGTCGGTAGAGTATCTGCCTTTTAAGCAGAGAGTCGTGCGTTCGAGTCGCACACGACCCACCATATATATAGTATTTTGTCCCCATCGTCTAGTCAGGTCCAGGACACTGGGTTTTCATCCCAGCAACGCCGGTTCGAATCCGACTGGGGACGCCATTACACGAAAAGCCACTTAAGGAATATAACCTTAAGTGGCTTTTTTTTGTAACTTCAGTTACAGTTCAGTGTTATGTCAATTCTCGGGTATTTGCTGAATAGTTACAATTTTTCAGGCTATAGATAGATGTGTATTCCTGCTCATCATACTATAAATGGTTTATATTTCTCACTATTATCAACGACCATTGTAAATATTCGGATCAAACGAACCTGAGGCACTATCCAAACATTTACAATTCAGTGGTCTGGGCTGTTTTGAGCCCAACCCGAATACTTACTGCGAGGTGCGTAAATTTTCAATCATTTCGGCGTACTAAGGTACATCGTAATGATTGAAAATTTGCAGCAACGAAGCAGATGGAGAGTTTTTACGACGCCATCAACCTATGGATATTTAGTAATTTCTATTTCCATACTTTTACCACTTCTTTTACGATGAAAAATTGTCTGATTCGTTTTTTCTAATTTCTTTGGATAATCAATAAGATAATGCAATCCTCTTGATTCTTTTCTTAACATTGCAGACTGTATTATCAACAATGCCACCATTGATATATTTCGTAATTCTAACATATTTGTGGTCACATTGTATTTTCTATAATGATTTTCAATTTCATCGTAAATAAATTCCATTCTCTTCTTCGCAAGTTTCAGGCGTTGTGTTGATCTCACAATTCCAACATAATCCCACATTACCCTACGAATTGAGTCCCAATTGTGATTAATTAATATTTCTTCACTCAACTTCCTTGCATTTCCACTTTTCCACTCATCTACCTTTTCATGATCTTTTTGTTGCTGTTTTTTCGATATCTCTCCGCAAAAATTTGCCGCATTATGGGCAAATACTACTGCTTCAAGTAAACTGTTACTTGCCAATCTGTTACCACCATGCAATCCAGTACATGCCGTTTCCCCCAATACAAGTAAACCCGGCACTGAACTTCGACCAGTTTTATCAGTTTTAACACCACCACACATATAATGCGCAGCAGGAACTACCGGTATCGGTGTTTTAGTAATATCAATGCCCCTCGATAGGCATCTTTGATATATTGTAGGAAATCTTTCTTTTAGAAAGCCTTCTTCTTTGTGTGTTATATCTAAGTAAACACAATCTTCTCCACTTTCTTTTAACTCCTTATCAATTGCCCTAGCCACTGTATCCCGTGTTGCGAGATCCTTACGTTTATCATATTTACCCATAAATGGTACGCCACTCTTATCAATCAACACACCACCTTCCCCACGAACGGCTTCTGAAATTAGGAAATTTTTCTCTAATGGATGAAACAAACAAGTCGGATGGAATTGGATAAATTCCATATTTTGAATAACTGCACCAGCCCGATAAGCCATTGCCACACCATCTCCTGTTGCAATGTCTGGATTTGTTGTATACAAATAAACCTTTCCAACCCCCCCACTACACAATGCTGTCATTTTCGCCCGATAGGGCTTAATCACCCCATTGCTCATCACATAGGCTCCAACACATTTTTTGCCGGTCTCCCCCACAAAACCATCTACATCCCCATCAACCATCAACAAATCCACAACCACATGCTCTTCACATAGTTTTATTTTTTCATTTGTCGCTATTTTTTCCAACAACGCTCTTTCAATTTCATGACCTGTTAGGTCGTATGAATGAGCAACCCGTCTATGGCTATGCCCTCCTTCCCTACCCAACGAATACCCCGAGGAACTATTTTTGTCATTTACAAAATCGACACCCTGTGCTACCAAATCTGAGATTCTCTCTGGCCCATTTTCCACTACCATCTTCACAACTTCTTCATCACACAATCCGGCACCAGCCACAAGCGTATCTTCAACATGACTATCAATACTATCACTACTTTCAAGCACAGCCGCTATCCCCCCCTGTGCCAAATTCGTTGCTGTATCCATGTCGTTTTTCTTTGTGACCACAACAACGGTTCCAAACTCCGCACAGCGTAAAGCGAACGACAAACCAGCAATACCACTCCCAACAACCAGATAATCACACTTCACCAGCTCCTCCATATAGAAATGTTTCACGTGAAACATGTTAAATAACTATTCCGCGAGCACCTTTGACAATTGGCAAAACATTGAACTGTAATTGTTTAGATGCGCCTCACATTTAATCATTTTGACATTCGGAGCATAATTTCCTATGTGGGAATATCCAAACGAGCGAAAATGAGGTGTAGCGGAATAGTTACCAAAAAAAGATATTAGTAACAATGGTACTAAGACGCACTGTATAGTCATGGAGAAATAAAGGCAAGGAAAGCTGGAAAAAATATGAAATTAAATAAAAAAATATTGTAGATTGGAGTAAAAAAAGCTAAAAGGATGGTATGAACAATACTTATTAATCAAATTGGAGAACATCGTGGGGATCGGTAAAGTAATAGCAATTGCAAATCAGAAAGGTGGTGTGGGTAAAACTACAACTGCAGTGAATTTTTCTGCTTCATTAGCCAGAAAAAAGAAAAAAGTATTATTGGTAGATTCGGATCCACAAGGAAATGCTTCTTCCGGTATTGGCGTACAAAGGAAGAAAATCACTAAACAGCTCTATGATTGCTACACTAAACAAATACCGCTACTAGACATACTCATAATTCCAAATGTTAAAACCACACTCACAGTCGCACCATCAGGTATAGATCTTGCTGCGGCTGAGATGGAGTTATTTCAAGTAAAAAAAAGAGAATATGTTTTAAAGGAGTTACTACGTATCCACTTAGATGACTACGACTATATAGTGATAGACTGCCCACCATCACTCGGACTATTAACGGTGAACAGTTTAACAGCAGCATCATCAGTTTTGATTCCAATGCAATGCGAGTATTTTGCAATGGAGGGTTTGGCGCAACTTATCAGTACAATACGAGCAGTGAAAAAATCACTTAACAAACATCTGTATATAGAAGGACTCTTGTTGACAATGTACGACAAACGAAATCGTCTAACTTTTCAGGTTGAAAAGGAAATAAAAAAACATTTTGGCACACAGGTATTCAAAACTGTTATCCCAAGAAACGTACGATTAAGTGAATGCCCTAGTCATGGACAGTCAGTTATTGAATATGATGTCAAATCAACAGGTGCACAGGCATACATCAAATTGGCAAATGAGTTTTTAAAAAATCAGAATTAGGGAAAGATAATGGCAAAAAAAATGGGATTAGGTGGAGGAGTAAATATCCTTTTTAATCAGGAGGAAGAGGAGGAAAAATATTTTCAGTGTGATGTTACGAAAATAATTCCAAATCAATTTCAACCTAGAGTGTATTTTGAAGAAAAATCTTTAACGGAACTCGCCAATTCAATTAAAGAAAAAGGTATTATACAGCCACTGGTTGTTACATCCAACAAAGATGGTACATACGGACTCATTGCTGGAGAGCGACGCTTACGTGCATCTAAGATCATAGGATTATTGGATGTTCCAGTTGTTATTAGGGACGTTAAAGGAGATGATGAACTCCTTGAATTAGCCCTCATTGAAAATGTACAGCGCTTGGATTTAAACCCCATAGAAGAAGCACTGGCATATGAAAAACTGATTAAACTTTTTTCATATACACAGGAACAGGCAGCAGAAAAAGTAGGAAAAAATAGATCTACTGTTACAAACCGATTAAGATTACTACAACTACCTGATTTTATACAAGATGACATATCGACTAATAAAATTTCAGAAGGACATGCTAGGGCTATTTTACGGCTGTCCGATGATGTACAAGAAATGAAAAAAGCTAGAGATCATATTATTTCTAAAAACATGTCGGTTCGACAAGCGGAAAAATTAACATCGAGAATGAAGCAAGATCGTTTGCTCAATAACAATAAAGCGCCAAAAGTACCTACCAATATCCCTGATTCATATTCAAATTCGTTGATTAACCGCTTAAGTAACAAACTCCAATCAAATATAAAACTTATACAAAATGGAAACAGAGGGAAAATTGAAATTGAGTACTTTTCATTAGATGATCTCGAACGAGTTGTTGAACTAATTGCAGATACCGAAGAATAATGGATTCGTAAAAATTCTTCACCTTCTTCATTAACTGCAAATCCCTTATCATTTCAACGAAATATTCGGCTAGCACCCCATTTTCGTTCGATCTGGCTTTATTAGGTGTCTATTACATTGCTGCTTAACGACAATTACACAAATCATTTTTCTGTTTTCCAAAAAAACAACATTTTTCCTTCTAAAAAAACCTTATATCATACAGTTAGAGAATTTTTTTAGAAGGAAAAATATGACTTACGATACACTGGTAATTGTCACGAGAGCACTTTATAATTGTAACCTAACACTATTGAGTCGTATTTGAATTAGTAATCGAACGAATAGACATGAAAAGAATAGTATTTTAGAGAATTTTAGTTAAAATAGTAGTGTTCTGGAAGATAATTAATAGGTGTTTCCACAAAAATACTGTACACCACCCATAGAACGAATAAAAAAAAGTAAATGTTTGGATAGTGGTTGAGCCTATTTTTGAACCGAACCCAAATGTTTACAAAAAAAACAAATCTTAATAAATTAAGTTCACAGCTTAGAATCTCCAAGT
>JAOZTO010000075.1 GCA_029942265.1 Desulfocapsa sp. | reverse complement strand
CTCATCTATGACTATGTTGATGAGAAAATCCCCATGCTTCAGCGTATGTACAAGAAAAGGTTAACAGGATACAAAGCTATCGGGTATGAAGTCGTAAAGAAATAATAGTCCAAGGTGGGTGCATTAAGTCACAACAATTGAAGCAGGAAACATCTTTCATTGAAGTAAGTGAAGAAACTGTTTACCTTCGCCTTGGCAATGATAAAAGTCAATAATCAGCTACAAAATTACCTGGACAGGAAGCATCTTATATTATAGTTATAACTAAGTTGTCAGGGGGGTATGTCTTATCATAGGCAAGCTCAGGGGCAACCTTACATGCCCATCCAATCATGGCCTGTCTCTGATTGACTTTAACTCGCAAGGATAGTTTTGAAATGACGAACAAACCCTCTGTCCTCTTCATCATCATATTCGTTTTCCTTTTCTGTGCCTGTTCTGAGTCATACGGACAAAGTGAAATGGAACAAAAGATCATCAGTCTTGTTAACGAAAAATTTACTACAGCAGGAAACTATAGCGACCAAACTCCCGGTCTGCTTGTTTGTGTCTGGGGGGGCAATCAATCCCTGGATCTGACCTATGCTCTTGGATTAGCCAACATCCAGAGTAAGGAAAATCTGACAATAGAGCACAGCTTCAAAATCGCCAGTGTAACAAAGTCAATGGTCACGACCGTGATAGCACAATACGTGGACGAAGGACTGCTTACCTTCGACACCCCTCTTTCCACATACTATCCGAAACTCACGCAGGCCGAAAACATAACAATCCGGATGTTAGGTGATATGACGAGTGGATATCACGACTACCTCTCAGGTGAATACGAAGAGTTGTTCGACAACACTCCAAACTTTACCGCCACGCCACAAGAGCTAATAGACGAAGGCCTAGCCCATAATCTGCACTACCAGCCTGGCACTGACATGAATTACAGCAACACTAACACCGTTATTCTCGGTCAGATTATCGAAATGATTAGCGGGCAGTCTTTGGAGTCCCAGTTGAAAACACGCGTATTCACCTCGTTGGGGATGTCCCGTTCAGGTGCTCCGGCGTCAGGCAGCTATATGCCAACGCCCAATGCACACAGCTACCACCCAACCACAGCAGAAGACTGGACCGACAAAATGGACTATTCGCCGGAATATGCTTGCGGAAACGCTTACTCTGTCTTTAGTGACCTGAAAATATGGGTAAAGGCGCTCGCTACCGGCAGCATGACCACACCAGAGACACATCAGGAACGATTGGCCAGAGGTCGTCCTTTACCTGAAGCTCCAAGCTACATCTATCATTTCGGCATAATCGATTATAATGGTTTTCTGGGACATAGTGGTGATACTGACTATTACCAGACAGAAGCCTACCACCATCCTGAAAATGATATCAGTATCGTAATCCTTTCCAACAGCAGTTTAACTGGATTCACTGGCGATGTCTTTAGGGATCTTGTGAAACTGCTTGAAAGCCCATAGGCAAGGCTGTTATAGTACCATCCTTAAATTTTAAGCAAATCTCAAAGCTTACTTGCTACTGTTAAGGTTTCAGCACAACAATTAACAGGAGATATGAATGTAAATATGAAGTTTTTCGAAGTCTGTGCTTATCTACAAATCCATCCTAATCACAGGTTTTTTACGAACTTGTCAAATTATAATAGGTACACTTACTGCAATTCCGCAACCAGCTCGACTTCAGCGCCCATTTTTTCCATTTCACTGGACATGGCGATTTTTTTCTTAAAGCCGTATTTTACCAGTTGTTTTATATCAGTCCACATGGTTTCACTTCCCATGATAGCCACGATGATCTCATCTTTTCCACGTTTAAATTTACCGACATAGGTTTGACGGGCAGCGTTGGTGTATCCAGTTTTCCCACCCAATGATCCTTTTACCTGCCATAGTGCCCTGTTATGACTACGTAAAAGTTTTCCTTCGGTGGTACGTGTCTTTAGCATTTTCATTCTGGCTGAAAAGTCAGAGTCGTTCATTGCATGGCGAAAAATAGTGGCTAGATCTCTGGCTGTGGATTTTTGACCCTTGGCCGTAAGTCCCGATGCGGTTTTACAGACAGTTCTGTTTGCACCCCAGAGTTTGGCTCGCAGGGTCATCATCTTGGCGAAATTCTTTTCAGTACCACCAATTTTTTCTGCAAGCGCAACACTGGCGTCATTGGCAGAGGCAAGTAAAACGGCATTGATCAGGTCATTGGCGGTGTATTTTTTCTTTTGATCAAGGTACACTTTGGACCGTGGTTGTCTAGCAGCTTTACGACTAACGGGAACACTCTCAGAAGCAGAAAGTGATTTCAGAGCAATCATTCCTGTAATAACTTTGATGGTTGATGCGGGTTGGCGTTGACTGTCCGGGTTTCTTGAATAGAGAGTTCTGCCATTGACTGCATCAATAATAATGGCACATTTTGATGAAATCTTTCTGTTTAGTCGTTTTGTTGTTGTGGTTGTTACACGAGAACCGATTCGTTTTTTAACAGTTGAAATACTTCCTTCCCTGCCTAATGTAACGACCCTGTTCTTTATGGATGACGCAACAGTTGCCTTTTTTATGGTAGTTGGCGTATGCTTTCGGGACGTTTGGCTGGTTTTCCACTTGGAATTGGCCTTGAGCACAGGAATCCCTGCACCTGTGGCAACACTTCCTGAAAAGAAAAATGCTACAATTATCAGTGTAAACAGGATATTTAGTGAGCGTGTAATAATATGCATAAGTGGTCTATGGATTCGTACAATTAAGGTACGTTGAAATGATAAGAAATTTGCAACAACGAAGCAGATGGAGAGTTTTTACGGCCTCATCAAACATGTATTGGTATTTTGTCTATATATAATAGTTCATATACCTGTTACATTTCATATAAGCTGTTAGGTTGCCTGTCAAGTAAAATCTGCGTTTTCTGAGAAAATAGCTGTTTTATCAAAGAAAAACGTCATTTAATATTCTTAATTGACCAAAAAACAACTTTTATGTATTATGAGTATTCTAAAATAATCAAACTGTGGTGGCGAATCCATCAACCTGTAACTCAATTTGTCCAAAGACGAGGAGTGTATGGCTGAATCGAACGATGTACGGATGACATTAAATTATGTACTTGATAATAGTGTTGAACAGTATGCAGATCTTCCTGCTATTGGTGTAGCAGCAAAGGAAGCGCTAACGTATCAGGAATTTTACGATCGTATTATAGCACTTGCCGGTCAACTCTCCAGCGAAGGGGTTAAAAAAGGTGATCGGGTTGCAATTTTATCCGAAAACTCACCAAACTGGGGAACGGCGTATTTCGCCATTATCCGCCTTGGTGCTATTGCTGTTCCCATTCTTCCAGATTTGCCTGAGGCTGACTGTCATCATATTCTCAATGAAATGGAAGTTGCTGTTCTATTTATTTCAAAACGACAACTTGAAAAAGTGTATGAATTGACGCAAAAGCGATTACGTCGAATCGTAACACTTGATGATTCTGTTGCGACTCAGGAAGTAATAGAAGTAACAACGTTCACAACGTATCTTGAAGAAGCTTGGGCTACTCAGGTGGCTGATAAGGATAAGAATAAAAGTAAGAATAAGAATGATGCGGATAACTTTCCTTTTGTTAATGTTGAAGAGAATGATATTGCGTCTATTTTGTACACATCAGGGACATCAGGATACTCCAAGGCAGTGATGCTCAGCCATAAAAACCTAACTGCTAATGCATATGGTGCGGCTACTATGATTTCGGTAGATCCAGGAAATGTTTTTCTTTCCGTACTCCCAATGTCGCACACCTATGAGTTTACTGTTGGATTTGTTATGCCTTTGATTAAGGGATGCAAGGTTGCTTATGCAGATAAAACACCGACTCCTGCCATACTTGAACGTTTGTGTGCCCATGAAAAGCCAAAGGTGATGTTCACTGTTCCTTTGATCATGGAGAAAATATATAAGAAACGTGTCTTGCCGAAGATAGAAAAAAGTTTTCTTCTTTCCTCTTTGTGTAAATTTTCTTTTGGCCGAAAGTTTGTCTATAAAAAAATTGGTGCGAAACTACTGACATTTTTTGGGGGAAATCTCGAATTAATGGGGATAGGTGGAGCAGCGTTAAACCCTGATGTTGAAAGATTTTTAAAGGAAGCTGGATTTCCTTATCTTATTGGATATGGACTGACGGAATCCGCACCTCTTCTTGCTGGGGGACCAGTTGGTGACGATACTATTGCGGTTGGTTCAACGGGAAAACCTTTTCCAGGAGTGCAGGTAAAAATTGTTGATCCTGATCCAGAAACAGGAGTTGGGGAAATTTATGGATGTGGTCCCAATGTGATGCTAGGCTACTACAATGATCCCGATGCCACAGCAGAGGCACTTACGGAAGATGGCTGGCTTATTACTGGTGACCTTGGTTCTTTTGATGAACTTGGGAATCTGCATATATGTGGACGTTCCAAAAATGTAATCGTTATGTCCAATGGAGAAAATGTTTATCCTGAACCCATTGAACATAAGGTAAATGCGTATTCCTGGGTTGTGGAATCACTGGTTGTGGAAAATAACGGCAGGCTTGATGCCTGGGTCTATCCTGATTACGAGTTTATAGACAATGCAACTGAAGGCCAACCTCGAACAAAGCGTCGTGAGTTTATCGATCAGTTAAGTGCAACGATGCGTAAAGAAGTTAATGCGCAGTTATCTCCTGCATCACGTTTGAGGCGTGTTGTGGAGAGACGGGAACCTTTTATTAAAACAGCAACTCATAAGATTAAGCGGTATCTGTATAGTAATGATTAATGATGGAGCGTTTTTACGGTGCCATTACCATTTGCTGATGTTCGCATCACATATCCGATGTCACTCTGTAGTTAAAGTGATAAAAATTCTATCCTTTCAAAGAAGAGGGAAAAATGAAAAAGAAAATTTCTGTATTGGCACTGAGTTCTATACTTATTGTCGGAACTGCGTGTGCATCAGGATTTCGTATTCCTGAACAGTCAGTCGATTCTGTGGCAAAAGCAGGTGCTAACATCGCATCTGCAAGTCATGCCGACGCCAGTTACTTTAACCCTGCAAATATGGCATGGTTGAAAGATACTTGGCAATTTGATGGTGCTCTTACTTATATCAACCTGTCTTCTGTTACCTACACTGATAATCGCAGTCCTTTGATGAATGGCGATTCGAATGTTGAACAGTTTTTTCTGCCTACTTTCTTTGTTGTCTCTCCCGATTACAATAATTTTCGTTTTGGTATTTCGGGAACCGCCCCATTTGGCCTGTCAAAGCGCTGGCAACAACCTTTTCCCAAAAGTACTGCGCAGGAATATACACTCAATATGTTCGAATTAAACCCAACAGTTTCCTATACAATTGGGGATAAGTTCTCTCTTGCTGGTGGTGTGCGAATGGTTTACAGCAAAGCAAAAGTTGCAAATTATGCCGTACAACGCAGTGGGGTCATGGTTACTCGTTTTGCAGATGTTGATACAACAGAGTGGGGGTATAACCTTGCTGCCTCAGTTCGTCCCAATGATGCTATGAATATCTCTGCGACTTATCGCTCTAAAATTGACCTTGATCTTGAAGGCGATATCACAATGGGAACCAATACTCCCTCGTTCTTTAGTATGGCAACTCAAGGGTCTGCTGTGATTCCAACGCCCGCTGTATTGTCAGTTTCTTTGGCGTACACATTTGGTGCTGCTACGGTTGATTTGACCTGGGACAGAACGTTCTGGTCGGCCTATGAGAGCATCGGAATGGAATACAACACTCCTGTTACCCATCCGGTACTTCATGCTGTTTACACCGAGCCTATTGTTAAAAACTGGGATGATAGCAGTGCCTACCGTATTGGCCTTGATTATGACCTGAACAAAGAAGTCACCCTTATGGCCGGATTTGCGTTTGACGAAACTCCTGTACCTGATGCGACTCTTGGCTTCGATCTTCCTGACAGTAATGCGTATTTGTATTCCTTTGGTGGTAGATATCGTGTAAGCGAGGCTATGGAAATTGGTATGGCCTATCTGTTTGACTATAAAGAAAGTCGAAAAGTTGTGAATGGCAGTGCGACTTCTGGGATCAACGGTGAGTTCACTAATTCCGCCGCCCATATGCTCACAGTTGGACTTAGTTACGACTTCTAGGAGGCTGTTCGAGAATGCCCTTTCACCCAAACTCTTCAGAATTGTCAAAAAATAATGCTCGGAATATCACAGATATGCCTGCACTTATTTTTAGAAAATTCTTCGATTTTGAAAGAAGTGCCTATTCTCGGACAATCTTCTAGGAGATGTTAGTTCATATGTGAACAGTATTCCCCCCCTGTCGGTAACTATCGGCAGGGGGATTTTTTTAAACCTCGTTTTAAAAAAACCATGCGTATTATTAAAGTGGGTCTGTTTTTGAGTCTATTCATTGTGGTAACCCTGCTTGTTGTGCGTTTTGTATTTCTTGATCAACTTGTTGAATATTCGTTACAAAAAATTGGAATAGAAGGCGGCACTGTTCACATCAGTCGTGTTGATTGGACGCAGATCCATATTGATAATCTTGAAGCGTCCTATCAATTGCCAAACGGCGATACATATTCCATTATTCTTAGTGATGCATCCTTACGTTATGACCTCCCATTCATACTGTTAGAAGGTAAGAAAGGTCGACTGACTATTGCAGAGATGACTGTTGCTCTGGATCATCCAGCACAGAAAAAAGCTGTTACACCAACATTTCCTGCCGAAATTATATTACTTAAAGATAAACTGCGTCAAAAGATACCGCTGGAAAATATCAGCGTCTCCACATTGCGTTTCCAAGGTGATTTTCCATCACACATTCTGGATAAGAATATACAGCTGACAGGTTCTTTTGCGGATACAGCCATTGTGCTTGAAATGAACACAACTCTCATTGATGACACGGTATTAAGAGCTGGATTAGAAAGCCAGGATGATCGTCATGGTCGATTGCAAATTGAGCGTTTCGTACATAGTAAAAGCTATATACTAGCGGAATGTGTATTGAATCCTGAAAGTATCCGTGGCACAATAGATCTTGAAGTTACCCAACTACTCGATTTTGCATTGCAAACAGGAATCCTTGCTACCATGCCGGAAGTAAACGGTTCCCTTCGTGCAACTATTGACGTTCCCTTAGCGAAAAACGGTGGAAATGAATTTTCACTACAAGCTACGATTAATGATTTGACACTGCTAGGCATTGCTGCGTCCAGTGCTACAATCCAGTTGTCTGGTAATATGGTAGGACGTGCCGTAGTTTTAAACAAAACATCGCATTTCAAAACCAGCAATATCCAGTTAAAAAAAA
Source organism: Desulfocapsa sp. (assembly GCA_029942265.1). Taxonomy (GTDB): domain Bacteria; phylum Desulfobacterota; class Desulfobulbia; order Desulfobulbales; family Desulfocapsaceae; genus Desulfocapsa. Next base: position 1,484 of record JAOZTO010000075.1, on the reverse strand, counting down.
TCAGCGTTAAAGAACTTCGTGTGGGACTTGGCGGGATATATACTGAGAATGCAGGCCATTTTTCTGCTGAGTTGGCAGCACTGCAACAGGTACAGATGCAGGGCATTATGACAGAGAAGGTGAATATTTCCAACGTGGATGTATCACTGGATACGACTGTTCAGTTGACGGCACACGATGATAGTGTAATTGCCAAGACAGATATGTTTCAGATTAGTTCCTCTAAAATTTCGGACGGAAAACGTAGCTTCAGCGGTGAGCCTTTTGTGTTTAACGATTTTGAGATGAAAAAATTAGATACTGAACTTGAACTAAACTCACAATTTAGCACCCCCGCTGTTTCTGTTCAAAACAGAGATCAACTCGTTTTGTTGAAGGATATCGCAGGATCAATTCAACTTAAAAAAGGGGATCTTGTCAGCACATTTCAGTTTGCACCACAAACTGTTCCAGGACAGATTTCAGGTGTATTGAAACAGCATCTGCCAACGTCTTCTGGCAATATCCACTTGAAAACCAGCACAAGAATCAATCTTGATGATGAGGCAGATTCCCTCGCAGGGTTGCTTAGTCCCTGGGATTTCCCTTTTAATCTAGATGGCGGAAAGATTGCTTTTCGGGCAGATGGGGCATGGAGTCCAAATGCAAAAATACAGTTGTCACTATTTGTTTCTGTGACGAAAGGGCGAGGCTATTTTAAAGAATTGCTGTTTGATGGTTTGGATCTCAGACAGGATCTTGCATTGTTGCCAGAGTTGTATTCCAAAAGTGAGGGGACGGTTTTTCTGCAACAACTCATCGGTGGAATTGATATCCACGACAGTCAATGTAATGTACGATTATTGTCTGCTGATAGTGGTTTATTACCCAACGTTCAGATCAGCGATTTCAGCACATCATTATTTGACGGAGTGATTAGTTCCAAAAATATTTTATATGATTTTAACAGACACGACAGCAACTTTGATGTAATTATTGACGATGTGGATCTTGGAAAACTTGTAAACCTCATACAGATGAACGATCTCCATGTAACAGGTCTGCTTAGCGGTATAATTCCGGTACGTATAAACGAAAAAGAAATATCTGTTGACGATGGAGCCTTATACAGTGAAAAGCCGGGCGGTGTGATTCAATATACTCCTGAAGGTGTGAATGCAGCAGGTCTTACCGGTTATGCCTTGAAATCCGTCGAAGAATTGCAATACAGTGAATTGAAAAGCACAGCAAATTATTTCCCATCAGGACAGCTTGATCTTGATATTTCTTTAAAAGGCATCAGCCCCGGATTAGAAACCAGCCGTCCCGTCCACTTAAATATTCATGCAGAACAAAACCTGCCGGACTTGTTACGAAGTTTGCGTTACAGCAAAGGCTTGACTGAAGAGTTGGAAAGTCGGGTAAAACAACACTATATGCTACCTTGAACGTAAACATTCGGGTTGGGGGCGAAAATAGGCTCAACCACTGAACTGTAAATGTTT
>JAOZTO010000074.1 GCA_029942265.1 Desulfocapsa sp. | reverse complement strand
CAAATGGTGATGACTAACTATGAAGGGTTTATGAAATCTAGCGGTAAAAAGTAAGGTAGTTCTAATTATTGTGGGTAATCGAATTCGGTTCGAAATCAACAATAAATTTTAATGAACCAAATCTGACAAGCTCGTAAAAAGGTCAAATTGCAGATGGCTAAGTAAAAAACTCCATATGCGAGGCGCGTAATCGGCGTACTAAAGTACGTCGTAATGATAGAAAATTTGCAGCAACGAAGCAGATGGAGAGTTTTTACGACGCCATCAAATCTGAAATGATTCAACTTACGGTTTAATTCATTTTTCAGACACTAATAGGTCTAAAAAACTGATAAATTGAGAGTAAACACGTGGGAGAACAACAGGTCTCAAAGCCAATATTAGTTAAAACACCTGATGAAATTATAATCATGGGTGAAGCCAATCAAATAGTCGCAGAGGTTCTTTGTCTCGTAAAGAAATGCGTAGAACCAGGAATTAGCACATTTGAACTAGATCAAATGGCTGAAAAATTATGTCGTAAACGGAATTCTATTCCTGCATTTAAGGGGTATCATGGATTCCCAGGTAGTTTATGTGTATCAATTAATGAAGAAGTTGTTCATGGTATCCCATCGCGTAAGAGGAAACTGAAAAAAGGTGATATACTATCAGTTGATTTCGGGGTCTGTTATAAAGGATTTTTTGGCGACTCAGCTGTGACTATACCAGTTGGTAAGATAAAAAATGAAACACATAAATTATTAATTGCCACCCAAGAGTCTCTTGATCGCGCTATTGAACAAGTTCAAATAGGTAATAGAATCTCAGATATCTCTCGTGCAGTACAGGAATACGTTGAGCCAAAAGGATATTCTGTAGTAAGGCAATTTGTTGGACATGGTATTGGGAATTCGTTACATGAAGGACCAGAGATCCCTAATTATGTTCAAGACGGTCAGTCTCCTAGACTTATTGAGGGAATGGTTATAGCCATAGAACCCATGATAAATCTAGGCACGCATAAAGTTACAGTCTTACGTGATGGCTGGACTGTTATTACTGCAGATAGAAAACCTTCTGCACATTTTGAACATTCTATAGCAGTTACAGCTGATGGACCAATCGTTCTCAGCTCGCGAGACAATTTTTAGGGTTATTAGTAAAAAATGCTTCTCTTTTTTATGAGGATAGTTTATTATAGTCCCTTTTTCGATTTGAATTTGATAGTTTCAGGAGTATAATTATGGCCAAAGAAGAAGCCATTGAAGTAGAAGGTACCATTATAGAACCACTTCCCAATGCGATGTTTCGTGTTGAACTTGATAATGGTCATAAAGTTCTTGCTCATATTTCCGGAAAGATGCGAATGCATTTTATCAAAATATTACCGGGTGATCGCGTAACAATTGAACTATCTCCTTACGACCTTACTAGGGGAAGGGTAACGTTTCGTGCCAAGAACAATAAAAAGAAAAAATAAGAGAGTTATCACATGAAAGTCAGATCATCTGTCAAAAAAATGTGTAGTGATTGTAGAATATTTAAACGAAATGGCGTAGTCCGAGTTAGCTGTAAGGTAAAAAAGCATAAACAGCGTCAAGGGTAATATCTCATTTTGAGACAGACAATTTATTGTCACATTATTAAGGAGTATGAATTTGGCACGTATAGCGGGGGTTGATCTCCCAAAAAATAAACATATGGATCGTGCACTCACATATATTCATGGACTTGGTCTAACTTCAGCCAGACAGATATTAGATAAAGCTGATTTACCATACACAATGAATAGTGACGATCTTGGCGGTGAGGATGTTACTCGTATTCGTAAGATTATTGAATCTGAGTATACTGTCGAAGGTGATAGAAGACGTGAAGTTTCTATGGACATTAAACGTCTTACTGACCTTGGTTGTTATCGTGGACGTCGCCATCGTATGGGCTTGCCATGCCGTGGACAGAAGACAAAAACTAATGCAAGAACGAAAAAAGGACCACGTCGTGCTCCTGGTCGTAAATAATATATTAATACAGGTGTAATTATGGCCACAGCAAAACGTGCCGGATCAAATAAGAAGAGGGTAAAAAAGAATATTCCTGAGGGAATAGTCTTTATTTACTCTACTTTTAATAATACCATTGTCACCATATCTGATAAACAGGGTAATGTAATATCTTGGTGCTCTTCTGGTGTTTTGGGTTTCAAGGGGTCTCGAAAATCAACACCCTTTGCGGCACAAAAAGCAATGGCTGAAGCTGCAGAAAAAGCAGCAGAACATGGATTGCGAAAGATTGAAGTAAGAGTTAAGGGACCAGGACCTGGTCGTGAAGCTGCTTTACGCGCATTAATAAACACTAGATTTGAAGTTAGCAAAATTGTAGATGTGACACCTGTCCCTCACAATGGTTGCAAACCACCAAAACGTCGTCGCGTTTAGCAATTATATTGTAATCGTCCTAATGCGCTAAAACGCAAGTAAGTATCTTTATTTGACAAAACATGTTGATGTCTCCACATGAGCTCTCGTTTTTTCTAACTTGATTAAGTGGTAAAGTTACTAAATTGAATTTTCACGTTATATTATATTAATCGGAGAATAAAGTGGCTAGATATACAGGAGCTTCCTGTCGTCGTTGCAGACGAGAAAACCTGAAGTTATACATCAAGGGTGACCGGTGTTATTCTGATAAATGTTCATTTGAAAGAAGAGCAGTTCCTCCAGGCCAACACGGCCAAGCCCGATTTAGAAAGGTTTCTGATTATTGTGTTCAGCTTAGAGAAAAACAAAAAGTCAAGAATATTTATGGAATGCTTGAAGGGCAATTCAGGAACTATTTTCATAAGGCTGACCAACAAAAAGGTATCACTGGCGAGAATTTACTTGTAATGCTTGAACGTCGTCTTGATAATACAATATTCCGTCTTGGTTTTGCTTCTTCCAGAAAACAAGCAAGGCAAATGGTTCGTCATAATCATATACTAATCAATGACAGAAAAGTTAATATCCCCTCATTTCAGATTTCTGTTGGTGATGTTATCAGTATTAAAGAAAAAAGCAGAACCAATAGTTATCTTGTTGAAAGTATGGAAGCTGTCGCTAGAAGAGGAATCCCAACTTGGCTCGAACTTGATAAAAATGCATTCAAAGCAACGGTTAAGGCTCTGCCTAATCGCGATGAAATTACCATGCCTATTCAGGAACAACTGATTGTTGAATTATATTCTAAATAATCAAATTGAATTTGCCCCAAATGGTAATCGTATTGCAAACCTTAAGGTAGGAAACTCATGACCCAGACTGCTGAAGAAACGCTCCCTATTTATCGCAATTGGCACGAACTTATTAATTCAGAACCAATTGAAGTTGATAAAGCGAAACATACGCAAACATATGGAAAATTTGTTTGCCAACCCCTAGAAAGAGGCTTTGCCACTACAATCGGTAACTCCTTAAGACGAATACTCCTTTCGTCTATTCAGGGAACGGCCATCACTAGTGTTAAAATTGAAGGTGCACTACATGAATTCACTTCCATGGAAGATGTAAAAGAAGATGTTAGTGAAATAATTATCAATTTAAAACAGGTTTGTCTTCAATTAAATAGCAATGATACTCAAACTGTTATTATTGAAAAAAAGGGACCTTGTGAAGTCACAGCCGCTGATATTATTTGTAATTCTGCGGTTGAAGTAATGACTGAAGATCAACATATTTGCACATTAACTGGTGATATTGATTTTCATGCTGAACTCACCGTTGAGTGGGGTAAAGGCTATCAACCAGCGGAGAAACAGTCTAAAGAAGAGCTTGATATTGGACAGATCCCAATAGATGCTATCTTTACGCCAATTCGTCAGATTCAATATAATGTATCAAATGCACGTGTTGGCCAACAGACAGATTTTGATAAACTAACAATAGAAATAGAGACTGATGGAAGTATAAAACCTGAAAATGCTCTTGCTTTTGCAGCTAAAATTCTTAAAGAACAACTCACTCCCTTTATTAATTTTGATGAAGAAGAGGTTGAACCAGAGAAACCTGAAGAAGGCGAGGGCGAAATTGAGATATTCAATCCAAACTTGAATAAACCAGTTGAGGATCTCGAACTGTCAGTACGGTCAGCCAATTGCCTCAAAAATGCAGATATTAATTTTATTGGCGAGCTTACTCAAAAATCAGATCAAGAAATGCTTAAAACTAAAAATTTCGGGCGCAAATCTCTCAATGAAATTAAAGCACTTCTAACTGAAATGGATTTAACTCTTGGAATGAAAGTTGATAATTGGACTCCTCCCGAAATCGCTGAGGGAAGTGACGATACTGAACTGTAACGTATATATATATCAATCCTTGTATTGGGATTGAGTTAAGGACGGAATTATGAGACATAGAAAATCAGGTAGAAGGCTTGGTCGCACTACTTCACACAAAGAAGCAATGTTTAGAAATATGGTCACTTCAGTTTTCGAACATGAGCGTATCGTCACCACTACACCTAAAGCCAAAGAGGTTAGAAAAGTTGTTGACAAGATGATTACACTTGCAAAGCGTGGTGATCTTCACGCCAAACGCCAGGCTTTAAGTTTTATTCGGTCACGTGATATTGTTGCGAAACTTTTTGATGAAATTTCCGGACAATTTGCTGATCGGAATGGTGGTTATACACGTATAATTCAAACTGGTCAACGCCGCGGTGACGCTGCACCAATGGCAATTCTTGAACTTGTTACATATTCAGAAAATACTGTAGCTGAAGATACTGATAATTAGTAAATATTTGGCTAGCCCCTCCATCTTCGTTTGATGCGCAGTGTTCACATATGAACAAATAAAGTACACATGCCGGTTCAAACGAACTTGGGGCACTATCCAAAAAATTACAATTCAGTTGGTTGGCCTATTTTGAACCCAACTCGAATATTTACGATAATTAGATAATATGTTCTTTGATTTTAAGCTGATATGAATTATTTTCATATCAGCTTTTTTTGTTTTTTCTGTCGAATTTTCGGTGCTCTATGAGAACGATATGGTTTTAAAAAAAGATTTTCCTGCTGGAATGCAACCGCTGGGAAAAAAATCCTTCAATTTTAAGTGTTATGAAGGGGTTGATTGTTTTATGGTTTGTTGTCGAAATGTTGATATGTTTCTATATCCATATGATATTATCCGTCTCAAAACTTTTCTCAATATTTCATCTCAGAAATTTTTGGAAAATTTTACTCGTGTTCTTCAAGGTGCTGCACATCCCTATTTTCCATCGGTTATGTTGCGATTAACTGATGATGAAATAAAATCATGTCCTTTTCTTGAGAACAACGGGTGTGCTGTTTACACTGAAAGGCCATCGGCATGTCGCACTTATCCGCTTGAGAGGGGAGTTGACAGATCACCAGGAAAACACAACAACGATTTTTACTTCCTAACTGATCATGAATATTGCCATGGTCACAAAGAGAACAAATCCCTTACTGTGCAACAATGGATTCGTGACCAACGGCTTGATTCCTATAACAATATGAATGATCATTGGGCTGAACTTGATACCCTATTTTCAACTAATCCCTGGAAAGGTGAGGGAAGCAGCGGCCCCAAACAACAAATTGCTTTCACAGCATGCTATGATATTGATAATTTTCGTTTGATGGTGAACAAACATAATATCCTTGAACGTTTAACGGTTTCACGTGATCAAAAGAAGCGTATCAATTCATCTGACAGCGAATTACTAAAATTTGCGTTTGAATGGGTTAAAAATTTTCTTGGTGCACCTTCATCGCTCCTTTCAAAGTAATATTTTTGCACACTTCTTAAAAATTTCAGTCAACTTTCTTGTTTGTTACGTACATAACAGAAAGATCAGAAAAGTTGGACAGTTGGTCGGTCTGTATTGATGTTTATTTGCTAATTACCACTATAACTTGCTTGTATCCTGACAGTATGGTATTAAACGATGTTCAAGGATAACCCTGTAGTCATCTTTTTTACATTGGGTGAAAGAGATAAAATTCACACATTCCCCCGTAATTCGGTGTTATAGTCATTGTACTATAATGAAGGAGGAATGGACGATTAACCGGATAGGAGAAACATATGACCAAAGTAACTGTTAAAGAAATGTTGCAGGCTGGCCTTCATTTTGGCCATCAAACCCGTCGCTGGAATCCTAAGATGAAGCCATTCATTTATGGACCACGTAACGGTATTTACATTATTAACCTTGATAAAAGTAAAAAACTCTTTGATACTGCCTTTGAATTTGTCACCAATGAAATTGCAGCTGGAGGAAATATTCTTTTCGTTGGAACAAAACGCCAAGCCAGAAATATTATCAAAGAAGAGGCTGTTCGTTGTGGAATGCCTTATGTTGATCACCGATGGTTAGGTGGCATGCTGACTAATTTTCAAACAATTAAAAATTCCATCGAACGTCTCAAATCCATTGAATCAATGCAGGAAGATGGTTCAATCAATCGCTTTCCCAAAAAAGAAATACTGCTCATGGGGAAAGAGAGGGTTAAATTAGAAAGAAATGTTGGTGGAATAAAAAATATGCGTAATATTCCAACTGCTATTCTTGTTATTGATCCAGGTAATGAGGCAATCGCTATCAATGAAGCCCGAAAATTAAAAATCCCTGTGATTGCACTTACCGATACAAATTGTGATCCAGATAATATTGATTATATTATTCCTGGTAATGATGATGCAATTCGTTCTATTCGCCTTATTTGTAGTCAAATGGCTGAAGGTGTTCTAACAGGTCAGGCTTCTCGTGATGGAGAAGATGCATCTGATGAAGCTATGATAGCTGCAATGGGTGACGCTGCAACTGAGCAGTCTACTGTTGAAGAATCTCCTGTAGAGGATGTCGCAGTGTCAACTACAACAACTGAAGGTAAAGAAAAAGCATAGTTTTTATTTTTGACAGACTTTTTACGAGTGTGTCAATTTGTAATATAGATTTTTTTAACAAAGGGGCTATTTGGGCCCCTTTGTCTTATCAGCTCATATAGCTACTAAGGAACGTACATCAAATAACCCGAACATCTTTCCTGCCTCTTTGTTCCGTCAGCTATACTTAAAAAAACGTTACATACAGGTAGTATGGAATGCTTTTTTAAGTATAGCTGACGAAAAAATTTCAAAGAAATATGTTCAGGTTATTTAATTCCCGTTCCTAAGCTAATAGTTATACCTTGCCAACTTTTTTACAAGAGATTGACGTAAATTACAATTAAATGGATAAGGTACAATAAATGACTAAACGCTTTGGTGTGCTCGTTACACCATGCTCAAATAAGGGAATATGTTATGAAAATTACAAGTCAAATGGTTAAAGATCTTCGTGATAAAACTGCTGCAGGAATGATGGATTGTAAAAAAGCTTTGAACGAAACCGAAGGTGATATGGAAAAGGCAGTAGATCTACTTCGGCAGAAAGGGCTAGCCGTTGCCGCAAAAAGAGCTGGTCGTGCAACCAGTGAAGGTACTATCGAAACATATATTCATGCTGGTGGTAAGATTGCAGCCATGGTTGAACTTTCCTGTGAAAGTGATTTTGTTGCAAAAACCGATGATTTTAAAGAGTTTGCCCGAGACCTTGCGCTCCACATTGCCGCAGTGAATCCTGTGGCAATTACTCGAGAAGAAGTACCTGCTGATGTTATTGCTCGTGAAAAAGATATATATGTACAACAGGCACTCGATTCTGGAAAGCCAGAGAATATCGTTGAAAAGATGGTCGATGGTAAAATGGAAAAATTTCTCAAAGAAATTTGTCTTCTTGATCAACCATTTGTAAAAAATCCAGACTTTACTATTCAGGAACTAATTACAGATCTCATAGGTAAGATGGGTGAATCCATTACCGTTAAGAATATGGCTCGTTTTCAGGTTGGAGTTTGATTTTTTGAATTCCCATTGTCGACTGGGTTGATGATGGGAGCACAATAATTTTTGATTGAGGGATTCTATGGAACTGAAGTATAACCGAATACTATTAAAATTGAGCGGTGAAGCCCTTATGGGCAATGACGCTTTTGGTATCAATACCGATGTTCTAGACGCTATTTCGAAAGAAATAAAGGAAATCGTCGATCTTGGCGTAGAGATTGGCATAGTTATAGGTGCTGGGAACATCTTTCGTGGTGTGAAAGGTGCTAGTCAGGGAATGGATCGAACTGCTGCTGATAATATGGGAATGCTTGCTACAGTCATTAATTCCCTAGCTCTACAGGATGCACTGGAACGAAACGGTGTTGTGACTCGAGTTATGTCGGCAATTGCCATGCGGCTTGTCTGTGAACCGTATATACGACGTCGTGCAACACGTCATCTTGAAAAAGGTCGTGTTGTGATTTTCGCAGCAGGAACTGGAAACCCCTATTTTACAACAGATTCTGCAGGAGTTCTTCGTGCGCTTGAAATAGATGCAGATGTTATTATCAAAGCTACGAAAGTTGATGGTGTCTACGATAAAGACCCTGTCTTGCATGATGATGCTATAAAATTTGATATATTAAGTTATGACGATGTGCTTACAAAAAATTTGCGTGTAATGGATGCTGCTGGAATTGCGCTAGCAAAGGAAGACTCCAAACCCATCCTTGTTCTCAATATGACAGAAAATGGAAATATTCGTCGTGCGGTATGTGGTGAAACTATTGGTAGCCTTATTAAACATTCCTAACTTATTGTAATACAATACCATCATATATAAAAAAGGTAAATATTCGGGTTGGGTTCAAAACAGCCCAGACCACTGAGTTGTAAATGTTTGGATAGTGCCCTAGGTTCGTTTGATCCGGCTTGTGAGCTATATTTGTTCATATGTGAACAAGCC
>JAOZTO010000073.1 GCA_029942265.1 Desulfocapsa sp. | reverse complement strand
AAGCCATCTATCTGTTTTACTCTTTTATTATTCACTACCTATTCCTTTATTTAGTTGCTGTTCAGTGTTATGCCAAATATCGGGTACTAGCTGAATAGTTACTTTATTTATACATTTACAATTCAGTGGTATGGGCTGTTTTAAACCCAACCCTAATATTTACTCAACAATAATAAACAGCATTTAAATTTGTTGTATTTATACCCTTTTTAAACTACTATGATTCTAAAATAATTTATTAATTATCACTGTGTTTTTCCATGAAAAACTATACTTATAGTCATACTCTTTCAACAATTTATCAACAGCATTTGTTGCTAACCTTTTTATAACTCTGTTAGTAAACTGTTAAAAACGGTTTATTGACAAAAAAAGAGTTTTTTATAAATATATTGTGTTTATAAAATAACGTATTATTTTAATATTTTATTACTTTATTGAACATATTAACCATCTTAATAATAACAATAAAAAGACTATATAATAAAGGATACAACCATGACATTAAATTGTAGTGTATCAAGATCTGGTTTTCTTGAAGCTTTAAACAGTTTACAGAATATTGCCAATAAACGAGTAACTCTTGCAATACTTTCCAATATACTAATAAAAACCACAAATAATAGTTTAATACTTATTGCGACAGATCTTGAAATAGGAATGCGTGTTGAAGTACCTGCAGAAATTCATGATCAGGGAATATTAACATTACCAAGTAAAAAGATTTTTGAAATTATAAGAGAATCAGGATCTGATACTATAGACATGCGAGAAGTTGAGAATAGTTGGGTCGTTATCTCTGCTGGATTGAGCACTTATAATCTCGCAGGAATGCCAAGTGATGATTTTCCAAAATTTCCCAAGTTTAATGATAATAATTTTATATCATTTCAAGCTGGAATATTTACTGATATCATTGATAAAGTCATATATTCTATATCTAATGAAGAAGAAAATATGTACACTCTTACCAGTGCCCTTTTTGAAACAGAAAAAAGGGATGAAAAATCTTTTATTAAAATGATTTCATCTGATGGTCATCGTCTTTCGATTATGGAAAAAGATGTGGCAACCGATATAGATTTACTTGATATTCAACCTCTTACCCTTATTCCTAAAAAAGGTGTCCAGGAACTAAAAAAATTTTGTGACACTCGTGATACTATAGAAATTTCATTTGAAAAAGAACAACTGATTATTAAAGATAATGATTCTATTATGGTTATTCGTTTAAAAGAAGGTGAATTTCCTAAATACAACTCTATTGTAAATTCTGTTCTTTTAGAAAATCCTATTCAAATTGAACGAATTCCTTTTTTAGAATCACTAAAACGAATTAATCTATTTACAGAAGATCTTTTTCATACAATTCAAATTGAAATTGACAATGGAAAAATGATTCTTAGTTCAAATAATGTAGATCTTGGAAACGCAAAAGATATACAAGATGTTAAATATGAAGGTGATCCGTTAATACTTGGATTTAATTGTAGATACTTTATTGAAGCCCTTCAGGTAATGGAATGTGATACTGTAGACGCATATATAAATTCAAATAATAGTCCCTGTTTAATGAAATCCGATGATGATGAAGGATTTTTAAGTGTTATAATGCCTATGCAGTTATAAGTCCGTTGATTTAATAAATATGTTATTTAATTTTTTTTATTCCAAAAAAAGGAAAAGCGTGTGACTGAAGAAACAAAAAATTACGGTGCTGAACAAATTAAAGTGCTCGATGGTCTTGAAGCTGTACGAAAAAGACCAGCAATGTATATTGGAAATACTGCTGAAACAGGTCTTCATCATCTCATTTGGGAAGTTGTAGATAATAGTATTGATGAAGCTTTAGCAGGTTACTGTAGTCAAATTAGCGTTACAATTCATAGTGACAATAGTGTGACTGTTGAGGATGATGGTCGAGGAATACCCGTTGATATTCATCCAACAGAAAAAATGTCTGCTCTTGAATTGGTTATGACTACCTTACATGCTGGAGGTAAATTTGATCATTCTACTTATAAAGTGTCCGGTGGACTTCATGGTGTCGGGGTGTCTGTTGTAAATGCACTTTCTGTTAAAGCGGTAGCAGAAATAAAACGAGATGGAAAAATTCATCGTCAGATATATCGATATGGTGATAGAGATGGGGATTTAGAAGTAATTGGAACATCTGATAAAACAGGTACTTCCATCACTTTTCTTCCTGATCCAGGTATTTTCACAGAAACAACAGTTTTTAATTATGATACTGTTAATACTCGTCTCCGGGAACTTGCTTTTTTAAATAAAAATGTTCGTATTTATTTAAAAGATGAACGAACTGGTGCTGAAGATAACTTTCATGCAGAAGGTGGAATCAGCCAGTATGTTGAATATTTAAATAGAAAACGTACACCTGTAAATGCAGTTCCTATTTTCATATCTGGTGAAAAGGATAATGTCGAGGTTGAAATTGCTTTTCAATATTTTGATGGCTACTCAGAACGGCTTTTTTCTTTTGTTAATAACATAAATACAAGAGAAGGTGGAACACACGTATCAGGTTTTAAACGATCACTAACTAAATGTATAAATCGCTATGCAAGTGATGACATTATCCCAAAAAATATGAAAGAAAAAATGGGTGGTGATGATGTTCGAGAAGGACTAACCTGTGTTATTTCTGTTCGGGTTCCCGATCCACAATTTGAAGGTCAAACTAAAACAAAGCTTGGTAATTCGGAAGTAACATCAATAGTGGATTCCATATGTACGGAAAAACTTACCCTTTTTCTTGAACAAAATCCACAAGAAGCAAAAAAGATACTCACAAAGGCTGTTGAAGCTGCCAGAGCTAGAGAAGCAGCAAAACGAGCAAGAGAACTCTCCAGAAAAAAAGGATCAACATCTCTTTTTATGGCTGGTAAGTTAGCAGAATGTCAGGAAAAAGATCCTGCAAAACGTGAGATTTTTATAGTTGAGGGTGATTCTGCTGGAGGTTCAGCAAAACAAGGACGTGATAGATCTGTTCAAGCCATACTTCCTCTTCGTGGAAAAATAATGAATGTGGAGAAGGCACGATTTGAGAAAATTCTAGGTTCCGAAGAGATTAAACAGCTTATAGGTGCCCTTGGTTGTGGAATTGGAAGAGAAGAGTTTGACAAAGAAAAACTCCGCTATCATAAAATTATTATTATGACAGATGCTGATGTTGATGGGTCTCATATTCGAACATTGCTACTAACGTTTTTTTACAGGCAAATGCTACCACTTGTTGAGGGAGGATTTATTTATATTGGCCAACCCCCTCTCTATCGTCTTGGAAGAGGAAAAAAGGAAAAATATTTTCTTGAAGAAGAAGATCTTAATAGTCATCTTTTCACTGAAGCAAGCCAAATATTAAAAATACGTGCTGAAAATAACACACATGAAATTATTGAGCAAGATACTCTTATACAAGTGTTAAATAAACTTTCAGTGTACAACCAGATTGTAACATACCTAGAAAGAATGAATATCTGGGAAGATTTACTATATTATCTTCTTGAAAATAATGTGCACTCTGCAGATCAATTTACAGAGGAAAATTTTCTTCAAATACTTATTGATGGTTTATCACCGGATAAACACATAATAGGAAATATTCGTCCATGTCGTTGGCGACCCGATTGTTATGAAGTTGATATTGCGATTAAAGGCCAGGCACAAGTGATGATTACATTAGGTCCACAAATTCCTCTTATAAATGAATATCGAAAAGCCCTTAATCTTTTTACCGATATTAAATCTTTGTTACGTTGCTCTTTCACTATTTTAAGAACAGTACAAGGTTCAGATGATAAAGAAATTCCTGTTGAAAACTGGAGTGAAATGGTGAAAACGGTTCGAAGTGAAACTTTTAAAGGGAGCCATCTACAACGCTATAAAGGTTTGGGTGAAATGAATCCTGAACAACTCTGGGATACTACAATGAATCCTCAGAATAGAAGTCTTGTGCAGGTAAAAATAGGTGATGTAGAACAGGCTGATGATATTTTTACAACTCTTATGGGTGATAAAGTAGAGCCTCGTAGAGAATTTATTCAAAATCACGCCCTTGAAGTATCTGATTTGGATATTTAGTAATATTTAATGGATTAACAAATACCCCAAATAATAATAAATTTCTGTGCCTTGAATATTAATTTATTTACAAATCCATAAAAAATTCAAATTTTTTACTAGTTTATTTAATCCAATATAATTAAAGCAACATAATGCATAAAAATTGGTATCTTATATGATAATAGAAGAAAAAAACCCAACAATATCCATTGAAAAGGAGATGAAAAAATCTTATCTCGATTATGCAATGAGTGTCATTATCGGTAGAGCATTACCAGACGTTCGTGATGGTTTAAAACCTGTTCATCGTAGAGCTCTTTTTGCAATGCGAGAACTTTCAGTATTTTTTAACAAACCATATGTGAAATCAGCTCGTATTGTCGGTGATGTTATTGGTAAGTATCATCCTCATGGTGATACTGCTGCTTATGATACTATTGTCCGTATGGCTCAAGACTTTTCAATGCGATATCCACTAGTTGATGGTCAAGGAAACTTTGGTTCCATGGATGGTGATTCTCCCGCCGCTATGCGTTATACTGAAGCACGAATGACTAAAATTGATAGAGATATTGTTGGTGATCTCGAAAAAGACACAGTTGATTTTGGTCCAAACTACGATAATTCCTTAAAAGAACCTCTGGTCATGCCCAGTAAAATTCCTAATTTACTGGTAAATGGATCATCTGGTATTGCTGTAGGTATGGCAACAAATATACCACCACACAACCTTACAGAGGTTATGAATGGCTTAATAGCTGTTGTTGATAATCCAAACATAACAGTTCATGAGCTAATTTCCATTATAACAGGCCCTGATTTTCCAAAAGGTGCCTTTATCTGTGGCCGTGCCGGAATACGTGAGGCATATGAGACTGGTCGTGGTAGTGTTCTTATGCGATCACGTACTCATGTTGAAAATATAAAAGGAAGTAAACGGGAAGCAATTATAGTTACAGAGATTCCTTTTCAACAAAATAAAGCTACTCTAGTTACCAAAATTGCACTTCTGGTTAAAGAAAAGAAAATTAATGCGATATCCGAAGTTCGTGATGAGTCAGATAGACACGGAGAGCGTATTGTTATTGAATTAAAGAAAGATGAGATTGCTGAAGTTGTAATAAATCAACTCTATAAAATGACTCCACTTCAGCGATCATTTGGTATTATTTTTCTTGCAATTGTAAACAACAAGCCAGAAGTTCTCAATTTAAAACAAATTCTTGAATATTTTGTTCTTCATCGTAAGGTTGTTGTTTATCGTCGAACAGCTTTTGAATTGCGAAGATCTGAGGAGAAGGCACATCTTCTCGAAGGGTTGAAGATTGCCATAACAAATCTTGATGAGGTTGTTGAGTTAATAAGATCTTCAATAAATCCAGCAGCTGCTAAAACAGAACTTATTAGTAGATTTAAACTCTCTGAAATTCAAGCCCAATCTATTCTTGATATGCGTTTGCAGCGTCTTACCGGATTGGAACGTGATAAAATTGTAAAAGATTTTGATGATATCATGATAGAAATTAAGAGGCTAAAAGGAATACTTGGTGATGAAGTATTAGTTATGACCATAATTCGGGATGAATTCATTGAAATTAGAGATTCTTATGGTGATGAAAGACGAACTGAAATAATTGATGCTGTGGACGAAATCCTCCCTGAGGATATGATAACCCAAGAGGATATGGCTGTTACTGTGACCCATACCGGCTATATTAAACGTAATCCTGTTAGTATTTATAGATCTCAAAAACGGGGTGGTAAAGGTGTTTTTGGTGTTAAAAATGTAGAGGAAGATTTCGTATCGAATCTTTATGTTGCATCAACTCATGATACATTCCTCTTTTTTACAAATCACGGAAAAATATTTTGGCGTAAAGTATATCAACTCCCTTTAGCGGGACGTACCGCACGAGGAAAAGCAGTTGTTAATCTTTTAAACCTTGCAGATGATGAAAAAGTAGCAGCTATACTTCCTGTTGCTGATCTTCAAAATGAGAATAACAATAAAACCATTCTTATGATAACCCGTTTAGGTAGGGTTAAGAAAACCAGTCTTCAAGAGTTTGTTAAACCACTTAAACGCGGTAAAAAAGCACTTACTATTAATGAAGATGATGAGATTATATCAGCTCATCTTCTTACTGGTGATGATACCATATTCCTTCTTTCTAAAAATGGTGCATCCATACATTTCCACGAGGATGATGTTCGTACAATGGGAAGAACAGCCGCCGGAGTACGAGGTATACGATTAAAGGAAAATGATGTTGTAGTTGGTTCAATTGTTATTGCTTCCGACTCATCTATTCTTACAGTTACTGAAAACGGCTATGGAAAAAGAAGCCCTGTATCTGATTATCGTATTCAAAAAAGAGGTGGTCTTGGAATAATTGCCATTAAGGCAAGTGATCGCAATGGTAAAGTTATTGGTGCAATGCAGGTAGATGATGAATCTGAAGTAATGTTGATTGCTGATTCTGGGAAAATGATACGAATGCCTATGGGTAATGTACGAGTTATTGGACGTACTACGCAAGGCGTTGGACTAATTAAACTTGCTAAAAATGAACGAGTAGTAGCTATGGATCTTGTTGAACCTGAAAATGATGAAGATGAAGAAGGAGATTTAGAGCAGAGTAGTGATGAATAAAAATCCTATTAATAAAATAGCTGTTATTGGTGCAGGCTCTTGGGGTACTGCGATTGCAATGACACTTTCTAAGAAAGGGTTGCGTACTGTCCTTTGGGGTCATAATGAATCACATATACAAACTTTGCAAAAAGACAGGGAAAATAAAAAATATCTAAATGGTTTCCCATTTCCTGATTCTCTTAAACTTGAGGTGGATCTTAAAGAAGCAGCTACAGGTGCTGATGTTGTTTGTATGGTTATACCATCTCACGTATATCGTTCTATTTTTCGTAAATTAGTTCCATATTTAAAAACAGGATCCTATGTTGTTTCCGCTGTTAAAGGTATAGAAAACAAATCTCTCATGACTATGACTCAAGTTATGAGAGATACACTTGGCAGTGCTCTCACTGCTAAAAATCTCGTTCTTTCAGTTCTTTCAGGACCATCCTTTGCGCAAGAAGTTGTTATGGATCTACCCACACTGATAACTATTGGATGTGATGAACTTCATCAGGCTCAGCATCTTCAAAATGTTTTTTGTACCGAACGTTTCAGAGTGTATGCCGCTGAGGATATGATAGGTATCGAAATAAGCGCAGCATTAAAAAATGTGGTTGCCATAGCTACCGGAATTTGTGATGGTTTACAGTTTGGTTTGAATAGTAGAGCAGCTTTAATTACAAGAGGTCTTGCAGAAATTACTCGGATGGGAGTTGCAATGGGAGCCAATCCTGCTACCTTTTCTGGATTATCAGGTCTCGGTGATCTCATTCTTACCTGTACAGGTGATTTAAGTAGAAACCGAAATGTTGGTCTAAAACTTGGTGAAGGACAAAATCTTCCCCATATTCTTGATTCTATGGAGATGGTTGCTGAAGGAGTTAAAACAACAGAATCCGCCCAAAAACTCGCATTACAATTACAAGTAGAAATGCCAATTTTAGAACAGGTTTACAAAATACTTTACCAGGATAAACAGTGCTCAGCTGCTGTTACAGATTTACTAACCAGGGAATTAAAACCAGAGTAAATATTCATGAATAATCGTGATGTAGAAAGTTTTAAATTTATTTCTTTTTTAACAATTTTTCTTTTAATAGCCTCCCTTTATATATTTTCATCATATCTACATTATATTCTTGTTGCTGCAGTACTCACACTCTGTACTAGCCACTCTTTAAGTGCCCTTGTATCTTTTTTCAACCGGCCTAAATTTCCACAATTTATCAACAAATTTAGTACCTTAATAAGCGCTACTATTCTGACTCTTTTATTTCTCAGCCTTATATTCACGCCACTCGTTTATTTTTTTTCCGAGACATACAATCAAATTTCTACTGTTGACATTGATCATATTAAAAAAGTAACAATGGATCTAGTAGACAAGATAGTATCTTATACAGACTCTATCCCGCTGATCCATAACTTTCTTAATTCCCTCAAAGACGAAGGTTTTTCTGCACTTAAAAATGTATCTTTGGAAGCCATATACAAAACGGTTAACGGTGTTGCTTCAGGTGCTGGTGGAATTGTAGTACAGATCATGTGGATTCTTATCTTTTACTTTTTATTTAATCTACACGGCAAGCAAATTCTTTCATTTGCTGCTCGTGTGATGCCTACAAGTTTTGAACATGAAAAATATTTATATCGAGAATGTACAGGTACGGTTTCGGTAGTTTTTTATGGTACTATTTTCAATATGGTTACTCAAGGACTTACCTTTGGTATACTCATGCTATTTATAGGTGGTTATAACTCGTTCTATCTTGGCGTTTTAGCTGGATTTTGTTCTGTTATACCAATTGTTGGAGCAGCACTTGTCTATGTTCCGGTTGTTGCTTTAGAACTACTTGATGGGAATTATATGCAAGTGATTATTATACTTGCTGTTGTGTGGGGTGTTATGGGATTTTTCATAGATAATATACTTCGTATTCTATTTATTAGTCATTTAAAACGTTTATTTGGGTTTGAATATACCATGAATGAAATTCTCATATTACTCTCTATTCTAGCAGGTATTGCTAGTTTTGGTATATGGGGTTTAATTATTGGACCATCGGTTATAGCATTAACCTTAGCTTCTGCTAATTTGTATAGTTCCCAAATACACCATTCAGGATTCCCCGACGAAATTGATAAATAGGTAAGCGCTCCATGAACACCACCCTGCACGATCTCGAAGTACCCGATATAC
>JAOZTO010000072.1 GCA_029942265.1 Desulfocapsa sp. | reverse complement strand
CAATAATTATGGATTCAACAGATATCGACATTATCAACGAGCTACAAGACGGACGCAAATCATTCAAAATAATTGCACAGACCCTCGGCCTTGCCGAAGGAACTGTTCGTTCAAGGGTAAAACGGCTTCGTAGCGATGGTCAGTTGGAAATCACCAGCCTTGTCGACCCAAAAGCACTTCCTGGTCACTCAGTAGTTATGATTGGTGTCCGGCTAAAAGATATGGATCTGGTAAAAAAAGGGAAAGAGTTCAGCGAGCTACATAGTGTGATCTCTGTTTCTGTAGTCACCGGAAGGTTTGATTTGATAATTACTGTAATGCTATCGAAGGATTTTGGAATTCTTGAGTTTTATACTGAAGAAGCTTCGAAGATCACTAATGTTCAATCGGTGGAAACCTTTGTTGTATATGAGAGTTTTAATATGAAAGTAGCTTTACCTGCCAAGCAGGAAGGCATAAAGGAGACAAAATGAAAGAAATTAATGAATTAAATTTACCTGAAGATCTTTACTACAGTGATGACCACGAATGGATTCAGAAAACTGGAGATACAGTAAAAATTGGCATCAGTGATTACGCTCAGGATCAGATGGGAGATATTGTCTTTGTGGAAATGCCCGAACCAGGCGATACTTTTGCAAAAGGAGAGGGTTTCGGCACTCTTGAATCGGTAAAAGCTGTTTCTGAGGCTTTTATTCCCCTTAGTGGTGAGATTGTTGCTGTCAATGAGGATCTTGAGGATGCGCCGGAACTTCTAAACGAAGATCCGTATGCAAACTGGATCATTGAAATCCGCCCATCTTCCGAAGATGAGTTAAAAAGCTTATTAACCCATGATGATTATCTGAAACTCTTGAGGGGATAAGTATGCGCTACCTACCACATACCGATACTGAAATAAAGGAAATGCTGGCAGTAACAGGCCATGACCAGCTAGAAGACCTCTTTACCCATATTCCAGAAGAATGTCGATACCAGGGGGAAGTTGATCTTCCTGAACAGTTATCAGAATGGGCTCTTTCTGATCACTTCCAGAGTCTTGGTACACACAACTCTGCATCGTCAACAAAGGCTGTTTTGCTTGGTGCTGGAAGCTATTCTCATAATATTCCTGAAATTGTTCCAAGCCTTATTGGTCGTTCTGAATTTCTGACAGCATACACCCCCTATCAACCGGAAATGGCACAAGGAACATTGCAGGGAATCTTTGAGTACCAGACACTCACTGCACGCTTACTCGGAATGGAAGTTGCCAATGCCTCAATGTATGACGGTGCCTCGGCACTAGCCGAAGCAATCCTTATGGCATTACGTATTGCCCGTAAAAAACGAACTATAGCCATTTCAACCGCAATCCATCCCAGATATCGTGAAGTTGTACGCAGCTATTTACAGGCAGGTTCATTCACTATTATTGAACTTCCGCTGACCAAAGATGGGCGTACAGATCTTTCCGGTTTGCAAGATATCGATGACCTTGCAGCGGTTGCATTGCAATCACCTAACTTTTTTGGTGTTGTAGAAGATCTTGCAACAGCAGCGGACACTATTCATGACATAAAAGCCTTATTTATCAGCTGCTTCTCTGAACCTTTTGCCTACGGTTTATTCCGCAATCCTGGTGCCTGTGGTGCCGACATAGTCTGCGGAGAAGGACAAAGTTTTGGGATGTCACAATCCTTTGGCGGACCTGGTCTTGGAATGTTTGCCTGCCGTACAAAAAATCAACGTACTATTCCTGGTCGTGTTGTTGGTGAAACTGTGGATGTTGATGGAAAACGAGGCTATGTCCTAACTCTTTCCACCCGTGAACAACACATCCGAAGGGAGAAAGCCACATCAAATATCTGTTCAAACCAGGGGATATGCGCCCTTACAGCTGCAGCCTACATGGCAAGTCTTGGAGGAACAGGTCTACGACGTGTGGCCAAGCTTAACTATGACAAAGCCGACTATCTTAAAAAGGGAATGGTTCAAGCCGGAGCAAAACTTCTGTTCAGTGCGCCGACTTTTAACGAATTTGCACTCACATTCCCTAATGATTTTGAACCAGCAAGAAAACGCTTACTTGATAAAGGAATTATTGCAGGAATGGGACTTGGCAGCTTCTATAAGGAATATGAAGGTGCCTACCTTTTCTGTGCCACCGAAACTGCTTCTAAAGCAGTCCTAGATGCAGTTATTAAAGAGGTACAATCATGACACATGGACCTGGAATAAGTGGATTAATATTAGAAGAACCACTTCTGTGGGAAAAAGGAAAACAGGGTCGTAGCGCATTCAGCATGCCGGAGCAGGATGTTCCTGAGGCTTTTTCTGAAATTGATGAGAATCTTCTTGAAAGCGGTATAGACTTCCCTGACCTGAGCGAAGTTGACGTGGTGCGTCATTACACACGATTGTCTGGATGGAATTTTGGGGTTGATACCGGGATGTATCCTCTTGGTTCCTGTACCATGAAATACAATCCTAAAATTAATGAGAAAATGGCAGCTACTCCTGGAATTGCTATGGCCCATCCTCTGCTTGCTGACGAACTGTCTCAGGGAACGTTGCAGGTTATGTTCGAGTTGCAAACATTTCTTGCTAATCTTACAGGAATGGACGCCGTGTCATTGCAACCTGCCGCTGGAGCGCAGGGAGAAATGGCTGGAATGTTGCTCTTTGCTGCATATTTTCGTAAAAAAGGGGAAAAACGAACAAAAATCCTGATTCCTGACACTGCGCATGGAACAAATCCTGCCAGTGCAGCTCTGTGTGGATTTAAGCCAGTATTGCTTGAATCCAGCCCCGATGGGACACTTGATGTTCAAACTGTTGCAGATTTAATGGACGAAGAAACTGTGGGAATAATGCTCACCAATCCCAACACCCTTGGTCTATTCGAGGAATCCATCAGAGAAATCACTGCGATTATTCATGCAAAAGGGGGACTGGTCTACGGTGACGGTGCCAACATGAATGCAGTCATGGGAATTGTAGATTTCAAACGTTGTGGTGTTGATGTTATGCATCTTAATCTGCATAAAACATTTTCAACACCCCATGGTGGCGGTGGGCCTGGCGCAGGCCCTATCTGCGTAGTTGAGAAACTGCAACCGTTTCTACCTAAGCCATGGGTTATCAAAACTGGAAGCAGCTATCATCTGGAGTATGACTGTCCAGATTCAATCGGTCGTCTTCATGCGTTTTTTGGTAATTTTTCTGTCCTTGTGAAAGCTTACAGTTACATCCTTTCCATGGGTGCAAAAAACCTGAAAAAAGCAAGTCAACTTGCAGTATTGAATGCAAACTATGTGCGCGAATCATTACGAGACGTTCTCCACCTTGCTTATGAAAAGCCGTGTATGCACGAATGTGTGTTTTCGGACAAAATTCAAAATGAGTACAAGATAACAACCCTTGACATGGCCAAGAGACTAATTGACCACGGGTATCATCCACCGACCATTTATTTTCCACTGGTGGTTCCTGGTGCAATTATGATTGAACCCACCGAAACCGAAAACAAAGATGACTTAGACCAGTTTATCGCTGTTTTTAAAGATGTTATTCGAGAAGGGCGAGAAGATGGTGAGCGTTTACGTCAGGCTCCGACTATAACGAAAATTCGACGGCTTGACGAAACTCTGGCTGCTCGTCGTCCTTGTCTTGTTGGTTAAATATCCTTGCAAATAAAGCAATTAGGACTTACTCCATACAGTCTGGCCTATGACCAGCAAATGCGGCTACTAAAAAAACTGCATGATGACAATCAGGCAGAGGATGTGTGCCTGATTCTGGAACATCCTGCAGTTTTCACCCTTGGTCGCAATGGGTCATCTGAAAATGTTACTGTTTCCAAAAGCTTTCTTGCAAAACGTGACATAGAGTTGATTGCGATTGAGAGGGGTGGAGAAGTCACTTATCATGGCCCTGGGCAAATTGTCTGTTATCCCATTATCAACCTGCGGCGCAAAAAATTGCGTATAACTGAGTATGTTGATATACTTGAACAGATTATGCTTTCTGTGGTGAAGCGTTTTGGGATTCAGGCCAACAGAGATCCCAGAAATCATGGTATATGGGTTAAAGATTCCAAACTCGGCAGTATTGGAATCGCAGTAAGACATGGAATCAGCTATCATGGCTTAGCCTTAAATGTCAACATTGACCTTGAACCTTTTTCTTGGATTAATCCGTGCGGCCTTACCGGAGTATCCGTAACTTCGATGGAACGCAAGATACAGCAATCATTAGATATAAGTGAAGTTGAGTTTGCCATGAAAGAAGAAATAGGCAATGTTTTAGGTCATCCTCTATGAAGAAACGTACCGCTCGCACGGCAAAGCCAAAATGGCTAAAACAGGCGCTCCCAACTGGTTCTGGTTACGAAAAAACCAGGCAACTTCTTCAAACAAATAATTTACATACGGTTTGCCAGGAAGCACGATGCCCAAATCAGTTTGAATGTTTTGGCAAGGGCACAGCCACATTTATGCTTATGGGTGAAAACTGCACCCGTAACTGCCGATTTTGTGCTGTAAATCATGACAAACCTGAACCGCTCGACATTGATGAGCCTGTCACCATAGCAAAAGCCGTGAAGAGTATGGGACTCACATATGTTGTTCTGACCTCTGTTACTCGGGATGATCTTCCGGACGGTGGGGCAGATCACTTTGTACGAACCATGGCTGCCATTCGAAAGCTGTGTCCAGACACCCTGATTGAGTTACTTATCCCCGATTTTCAGGGAAACACAGCAGCACTTGAATTTCTCTGCGAGCATCCTCCTTCAGTGTTAAACCACAATATTGAAACAGTCGCAGGACTATATGATGAAGTGCGCCCACAGGCAATTTATCAACAATCGCTTGAGCTTCTTGAGAATGTCAAAAGATATAATCCAAAAATTGTGACAAAATCCGGTTTAATGCTTGGTCTAGGCGAAACCGAAGATGACCTGAATACAACCATGTCTGACATACGTAATACCAGATGCGATCTATTGACTCTGGGGCAATATCTTCAACCGAGTAACGATCACTTGGCAGTTCAACGCTATCTCCCCCCAGAAGAATTTGAGTGTATCCGTGAAACTGCACTTGGGTTCGGTTTCTCTGGTGTTTCGGCAGGGCCACATGTGCGCAGTTCATATCAGGCAGAAGAGTTGTATCGACTGGCAATTTAATGCAACCATTGAGGAAAAACAGATGAGTGAAAAACAAATTGATACATTTGATGTTGTAGTTCTTGGCGGTGGCCCTGGAGGCTACACCGCAGCATTCAGAGCCGCTGATCTTGGTCTTTCTGTCTGTCTTGTGGAACAGCGGGATTGTCTTGGCGGAGTCTGTTTAAATGAGGGATGTATTCCTTCAAAAACACTTCTACACGGAACATCGTTGATTGACGGAGCAGCAAAAGCACTTGACTACGGTGTCAAATTTGAAGAACCTGAAGTTGACATTGCTGTGCTACGTTCTAAAAAAGAAAGTGTTGTTGGTCAATTGACAAAAGGTTTAGATACGCTTGGAAAAGCCAGAAATATTACACGTTTGATCGGAAAAGGCAGTTTTCTAGACAACTCAACACTGCTGGTTGAAGAAGCCGATTCAAAACTAAAAATTCAATTTACTGATGCTATCATTGCTACTGGTTCTTCCCCTTTTATGATACCTGGACTTCCAGATGATCCACGTATCTGGGATTCAAGTGATGCTCTATCCTTAAAAACTGTTCCAAAGAAACTACTCATTATTGGCGGTGGTGTAATTGGATTGGAAATGGCTCAGGTGTATAGTGCCCTTGGTTCAAAAATCACCATTGTTGAGATGCTTAATCACATAATTCCTCCAGCCGACAAGGATATTATCCAACCATTATTCTTATCACTCAAAAAGAAATATCAGATTTTCACCAAAACCAGAGTAACAGAAATCAAAGCAAGTACTGCTGGAATTATTGCTAGTTTTGAGGGTGCAAAAGCACCGGATTCTGAAGAATTTGATGCTGTACTGGTGGCTGTTGGAAGACGCCCCAACACCGCAGAAATGGGTTTTGAAAATATAGGATTTGACTTTTCAAAGCAGGGTTTTATCTCAACCAACACAAAGCAACAAACCACAACTCCCCATATTTATGCTGTGGGAGATGTTGCAGGTGAACCGATGCTTGCCCATAAGGCTGTCCATGAAGCGAAAGTTGCTGCTGAAAACATCGCAGGACTAAGCAGTACATTTGCCCCCAAAAGTATTCCTTCAGTGGCTTACACTACTCCTGAAGTGGCTTGGGCCGGGCTTACTGAAAAAGAAGCCAAGGAACAGGGGATTGAATTCAACAAAGGGAAGTTCCCCTGGGGAGCTAGTGGTCGGGCGCTCAGTACAAACGCTTCAATGGGAGTAACAAAAGTTCTCTTTGATAAAAAAACTGATAAAATTATAGGTGCTGCAATTTGCGGAGCACATGCCGGAGAACTTATTCACGAAGCCGTGCTTGCTCTGGAAAATGGAAACACCGCTGAGGATATTAGCAAAACCATCCATGCTCATCCAACTCTTGCAGAAACATTTGCCTTTGCTGCTGAAATTGTTGATGGATCGATAACAGATGCTCTTCCACCTAAAAAGAAGTAAGCGCTTCATGAGCACTTACTGGGACAGGAGCTTGATCAAGCAAGGTGCGGTTATTGGGACGCTTACAAAAGAAGTTATTATTTAGGTACCACAGCAAATTTTTTCCTGAGCTTTCCACCAAGCAATACCAGTAGATAAACAATAGCTGCAATTATAATGATCACAGGACCGCTTGGCAAATCCAGGTCATAGCTTATACCAAGGCCAAGCACCACAAACAGAGCGCAGAGAGATGTTGAAAATAGCATCATCTGTAAGATGTTCTTTGAAAAGTTCCCAGCAATTGAGGCAGGAATTGTCAACAGAGCAATGACCATAACAATTCCCACAACCCGAACTAGAAGAACAATGGTAAGTGCCGCAAGACAGAGTAGTAATAAATAGATCCATCCTGTTTTCACTCCACGCAAACGAGCAAATTCTTCATCAAAACAGACCGCAAGAAAGGAATTATAGAATAGCCATACAAGCACGACAACGACAACATCAAGTACCAATACAAACAGGAAATCACTTTGAGAAACAAGTAAAATATTGCCAAATAGATAACTCATCGGATCGACATATCCTGGAGTTTTTGCGATAAAAAGCAATCCTGTAGCCATCCCAACAGCCCACAACGCCCCAATAACACTATCTTCTCGCTGGCGTGCATGACGGCTGACAAGGGCTAAAATAACAGCAGCCAGAAGTGCCACCAGAACAGCCCCTTGCATCGGACCAAACCAGGTAATACCCACCGCTTTTTCGAGATACAACCCAAGCCCTATCCCACCCAAAACGCAATGAGCAATAGCCCCTGCAATGTAACTGATCTTACGAACCACAACAAATGTACCGATAACACCAAAAGGTATTGAGGCAAACAATCCTGTAAGCAATGCATAACGGAAAAATGGTAGATTAGGATCCATAACTGCCAAGAAAAAATCAGTCATGCTGATGCCCCTCCACACCGCAACAGTGATCGTGACGAATCATCTGCAAATCTCCGCCATACATTTCATGGATCAGATCGCCGGTGAGCGCACTGGTTGGATGTATCACAACTTTTGTATTTACACATGCGATGCGTTTAAAAAAAGTGGACGCAAAGCCCACCTCGTGTGTCACCATAAGGATAGTCATACGCTGATTTAGTTCCGCTAAAAGATCAAAGAAATGCTGCTCTGATTCATGATCAATATTTGCCGTAGGTTCATCAAGAATTAAAATATCACCCTGTGAAGCCAAGGCTCTTGCAATCAAAACACGCTGCCTTTGTCCACCTGAGATTTCGGAAAATGGCCGATTGGCAAGTGCTGAAAGTCCAATTTCAGTAAGAGCATCCATGGCGTGATCCTTATCGTCTGTACTAAATTTTCCAGTAAGTGAACCACCTAAACGCCCCATACAAACAACTTCAAAAACAGATATGGGAAACTGCGGATCATAGCGCGCGTACTGTGGTACGTATCCCATTCGCCCCCTTCCACTTTCAGGTTTTTCCCCGAAAATACGAACAGTGCCGGAATCAGGCTGTAGTAGTCCCACGATGAGTTTGATAAGTGTGGATTTTCCGCCACCATTTGGCCCAACCACACAGATGGAATCAAAGGGCCGTACACTCAGATTTACATCAGTCAATACCGCCTGGGTATCGTATGCAAAAGATAGATCACGAATAGTGATGGCAGACTTAATACCTTTATCACTCATTGTTCTTCCGGTTTGCAAGAGCCTCTGCAATTTCCATTGCCATCTTACCCATATTTTCCACAACATTTTCAGCAAGAGAATCCAACGGAACAACTCTTCCTCCAATGGCGTTTGCAATGTTTTCTGCACTCCTAGGATCAAACTGAGGCTGCACAAAAATCACCTGAACATCATCGGCTTTAGCTTTGTTGATAAGTGCTGACAACTGTTTTGGCCTTGGCGATTTTCCTCCGGTTTCAACGGCTACCTGATGCAATTGATACCTGTTGGCAAAATAGCCAAAGGCAGGATGGAACACAAAAAAAGACGATCCCTTGAAGGGAGCGAGTTCTTTTGTCAAACTTAGATCGAGATCATCCAGCAAGCCATTTAAAAGCCATAAATTTTTCTTATAGAGTGCCTCGTTGCCAAGATCATGAGCTATAATGGCAGTGGCCATCACCGCAGCCATACTTTTGAGATTAGGTGGTGAAAGCCACACGTGGGGATCTGGTTCTGCCTTGTGACCATGTCCATCGTCATCTATTGGAATTTTTTTTATATTTTTACTGGTATCTACGACTTGAATCGTAACACCTGGCTGATCTAAACGCCGCACAATTTCCTGCTCAAATGGAAGACCTGCCATAAAAAACAGCTCCGCAGTGGAAAGAGC
>JAOZTO010000071.1:7037-9117 GCA_029942265.1 Desulfocapsa sp. | reverse complement strand
ACATTTACAGTTCAGTGGTTGAGCCTATTTTTGCCCCCAACCCGAATGTTTACACCTCGAATATGAAGTTTTTTACAAATCCATCTTGATTGCAGACTTTTTACGAGTCCATCATATCATAAGTAATGAATAAATCCACACTACACTTAACCGATCAACATATATTTACCCAAGCATCACTATTTTGTCAAACCTATTTAACAAAGCTCGAACCCGTTGTTTGGTTACGCAATAATACCATTACAATATATTGATATAATAATATTTTACAAAACAATATACTTACTAAACTAGGAATAATCGGAAGGATGTTAGCACTAACATTGTAGAAAATTGTACTGAATATATTTGACAAGTTAATAAACATTAAGGTATATAATAGGTCTGATATAGTTAAACGATTAAGTCCATTGCTGGAACTCAATCTCACAGGTTCTGAATAAGAACAGAATTCCATTAAAAAACGATACAAACACAACTTTTTTATTCATAAGAGCTACAAATATAAACCAAATAGAGGAGTATAATCATGAGTCATCCCACCACCACCAATAAAGAAATTTCCACTCGAAGGGCCAAATCGTTTTCATCCTGTTATGCAAGTGCATTTACCTGTTATGTTGATAGAGCAAAGGGTGCCCTGATATGGGATGTGGAAGGAAATGAATATCTAGATTTTGCAGGTGGTATTGGCGGCATGAATGTTGGCCATTCCCATCCAAAAGTGGTTTCCGCCTTAAAAGATCAGGCAGAACGATTCACCCATACCTGCCTGATGGTAGCGCCTTATGAATCCGCTGTTCAACTGGCAGAAAAACTCTGCGAAGCTGCACCTGGTGATGAGCCCAAAGCTGTGGCCTATGTGACTAGCGGTGCAGAAGCGGTTGAAAACGCAGTAAAAATTGCCAGAGTTTACACAGGTAGAACCGGTGTTGTGACCATGGCAAACGGCTATCATGGACGCACGATGCTGACCATGGCAATGACGGGTCGTGTGATGCCGTTTAAGGCAGGTTTTGGACCCTTTGCACCTGAAGTGTACCCCATTGGCTCTCCTTACTGCTACCGCTGCCCCATGGGTAAAACTTACCCTGACTGCGAAGCATCATGTGCTGATCTTCTATCTGAACTTTTTGTTAAAGAAGTTGCCGCAAAATCTATCGCATGTTTTGTTATGGAACCTGTTCTCGGTGAAGGCGGTTTCATCGTCCCGCCAAAAGAATATACAAAAAAGATCAAAGCAATCTGTGAAGAACATGGCATCCTTTTTGTCTCGGATGAAATTCAAGCAGGCATGGCACGTACAGGAAAAGTATTTGCCATTGAACATTTTGACGTGGTTCCAGATCTCATAACAACCGCCAAAAGCCTAGCTGCCGGAATGCCAATTTCAGCTGTAGTCGGCAAGCGGGACATAATGGACAGTGTCCATCCAGGCGGCGTCGGCGGCACATACAG
Source organism: Desulfocapsa sp. (assembly GCA_029942265.1). GTDB lineage: Bacteria > Desulfobacterota > Desulfobulbia > Desulfobulbales > Desulfocapsaceae > Desulfocapsa. The sequence continues at coordinate 7,659 of JAOZTO010000071.1, read as the reverse complement.
TGGCAATGCTTTAGGCTGTGCGGCTGGCCTTGCGGTTCTTGATATCCTAGAATCTGAAGATCTCTTTAGTCGTGCTGACATCATAGGTGAAAAAGTAATGACCTGTTTTGAATCCCTTCAAAAATCCTTTTCTATTATTGGAGATGTTCGCGGTTTAAGTGCTATGGTTGCAATGGAGTTGGTTCACGATAAAGAAACCAAAGAACCGGCACCGGATCTCGCCCGAGCGGTTGTCAGTTATTGTTTTGATAAAGGCTTGCTGTTATTGGCTACAGGCACCTATGGCAACGTTTTACGAATCCTGTCACCTCTGGTAATCACTGATGAACAGCTGGATAGGGGGCTCAAAATTATAGAAGAAGCTTTCACCTCAGTATGCAAATAACCGATCCGGCCAACCCCGTTCGCCGATCACAAGAAAAACTGTAACTATTCAGCCAGCATCTAATAGTTGGGACAACACTGAACTGTAACTGTTCAGATGTGGTGCCTCATATTCGTTCATTTTGACATTCTAAGCATAGTTTGCTATGTGAGAATGTCCCAATGGACGAATATGGGGTGTAGCTGAATAGTTACGAAAAACTTTAAAAGGAATTATGCCATGAGCGATAAAAAAAGT
>JAOZTO010000071.1:0-6937 GCA_029942265.1 Desulfocapsa sp. | reverse complement strand
CTGAATAGTTACGAAAAACTTTAAAAGGAATTATGCCATGAGCGATAAAAAAAGTGTAAAAGGATTCCACAACCAAATCCTTACCATTGACCTGGATTCCCGGTCATTTTCCGTATCTGATTTGAGTGCAATACCATTGGAGAAAACACTCGGCGGCAAAGGCCTGGCCTCCCACCTCCTGCTGGAATTAAACCCAAAAGGTTGTGATCCACTCTCTCCGGAAAACCATCTTATCATTGCCACCGGCCCACTTACTGCCAGCCCTGTTCACGGTGGAAGTAGATATGGTGTTTACACCAAAAGTCCTCAAACCGGATTATACTCAGAGTCTTATTCGGGAGGACATGCACCTGAGGCAATTAGTCGAGCAGGATATGATGCCATAATTTTAAAAGGTGCATCTGATAGTCCAGTAGCTCTTGAAATTTCAGAAACTGGTGTAGCCTTCCATGATGCCTCAGATCTCTGGGGTAAGGATACTTACACTACAGAAGAGACTGCCCTTGAGCGTTGGGGGAGCCAACTCAAAGGTCCAAATAAATCTGGAGCCATCGTGATCGGCCCAGCAGGAGAAAATCTGGTTCGATTTGCTGTTATAGAAAACGACAAATGGCGTTCTGCCGGTAGGACAGGCGTAGGCACTGTTATGGGCGCAAAAAAAGTAAAGGTTATGGTTTTCAACGGATCTGCAAAAAGAGAATTTGCTGATCCCGAAGGATTAAAGGCCTTTGTTAAAAAATGTACTCAGAAGATCAAAGATACACCGATTTTTGGTAACTACCGTAAATTGGGTACTCCAATGCTGGTTGATCTTCTCAATGAAGCTGGAGGATTTCCAACCCGATATTGGAGCAAGGGCAAGTCTGAACATAGGGAGACCATAAATGCTTCAGCCATGCAGGAAATAATGGACGTCAAGCCCAAAGCCTGCAGCCACTGTCCTGTTGCTTGTGGAAAACTTTCCACCATTAAAAAAGGTCCCCATAAAGGACTGACTGTTGAAGGTCCGGAATATGAAACTATTTTCGCTTTTGGCGGACTCTGTGATATCGGCTCCATTGAAGAAATTGCCTTTTTCAATGACCTGTGTGATCGACTGGGCATGGACACAATAACGGCTGGAAATCTCTGTAGTTTTGCCATGGAGGCCAGCGAGAGGGGTAAGATAGACGAAAAGATCAATTATGGTGATGTAGTTGCCACAGCTGAGCTTCTTGAGAAAATAGCAAACAGGGACGGTATCGGTGATATCCTAGCAGAGGGAATTGTTGCCGCTGCAAAAGCCTGGGACATGGAAGATGTCGCCATTCATGTCAAAGGTCTTGAACCTGCAGGTTATGACCCACGCACTCTTAAGGGTGTCGGCCTTGGCTATGCTGTCAGCCCGAGAGGGGCATGCCATATGCGAGCTACTTTTTATAAACCAGAACTGTTCGGGCAAATCCCCAGAGAACAAATTAAGGGCAAGGCTGTTCTGTTCAAAGACTATGAAGATCGACTGACTTTGATGGATAGCCTGATTGCCTGCCGGTTTTATCGAGACTTATATATGTGGGATGAGATGGCAGAAATTGTCGAGCTAACTACTGGCATGACCTTAGGCAAAGCTGGGATGGAAGCTGCTGCGGATTATGTCTTTGAAATTGTACGTAAATTCAATCTACAGGAAGGCATGACCCTGCAAGACGAATCTCTTCCAAAACGATTTGCCAAAGAACCCCTGGAAAACGGTGATGTCATCTCCAGTGAAGATCTGGAGATTATGCGCTCTGAATACTTTGAGCTAAGGGGTCTTGATGCTGAAGGAAAAATAAAGGAATTGACCTAACGCACCACAACGCACTAAGTATCTTTTGAAGGCTCTTCCCAACATAACATTGGAAAGAGCCTTCAAAGAGTTTCTCGTTAAAGATCTTTTGCAACTTCTCCTATGGCTTGATCTAAAATAGAAATCATCTCATCAATCTCTTCTTTCTTGATAACAAATGGAGGTGCAACCAGTATATGATCACCCAGATGACCGTCCACAGTCCCTCCACCCGGATAAAGAATTAATCCTTTTTCGAAGGCCTTTTTGGCGATAAGACCAGCTACTTTTCCTGATTCTTTATAATTGAAGGGCTCTCGAGTTTCACGATCTTTTACAAATTCTATCCCCAATAAAAATCCCTTGCCCCTTACATCTCCGACTATCGGATGTTTATACAATGTTTTCAACTGGTCCATCAAATATGTGCTGAGCTGTTTTACGTTTCCTACCAGATCATGCTGATCCATATATTCGATTACTTTAACGCCTACAGCTCCTGCCATCGGCGTGCCTGAAAATGTATGACCCGGTGCAAATATTCCTTTCTTCCCATCTCTTAGCACCTTGTATATCTTTTCTGATATAATAACACCACCTATTGGATAGTACCCGGCACTTGCCCCCTTGGCGAAAACAATCATATCAGGAGTAACATCCCAATGTTCCATTGCGAAATTAGTCCCCGTACGCCCAAAACCTGTCATAACTTCATCGGCAATAAACAAAATATCAAACTCATCACAAATCTCTCTTATGATTTTATAATATTCGGGGGGAGGCGTTAGTGCACCACCAGCAGCGCCCACGATAGGCTCTGCAATAAATGCACTTATATAATCCGCCCCTACCAGTTGAATAGTTTCTTTCAAGCGATGAGCACAGGAAATATTGCATGCGGGGTACTCGCTATTTTCAGGACAATGATAACAGTTAGGAGCATAAATTTTTGGATACGGCAAAAGAGAACTCACAAAATTCTTTCGTCGTGCCAAATGACCGGACATGGACAATGCACCCATTGTTATTCCATGGTAGCTTAACCAGCGTGAGATGACAAGTTCCTTACGTTCCTGGCCCAATTCCAAATAATATTGGTGAGCAATTTTGGCCGCCATCTCCGTACCTTCAGAACCACTGGACACAAAGAAAACTTTATCTAATCCATCCGGTGCCATTTTGGAAATAAGGGTTGCTAGATTTTCAACCGGCTCACTTGTGAAATGAGATCTGAATACATACGCAACCTTTTCAGCCTGGGCTGCGTATGCTTCACCAATCTCTTTAACTCCATGCCCAATGTTACAAACCAGTGGTCCGGAACTTCCGTCGATATAACGTTTACCGTTTGTATCGTAAAGATAGATTCCTTCACCTTTATCAACGGTTGGTGCGATTGACTTCATGTTGTAATGTAAAAAGTGACTCTCTTCACTATTCCTTGTCATATTTTTTATCCTTTGTTTGAACACTTTCCAATCAGTGTTATTTAGTAAACATTCGGGTTCGTTTCAAAAATTGGATCAACTACTGAATTGTAAATGTTTGGATAGTGCCTCAGGTTCGCTTGTTCCGGCATGTAACTATATTAGTTCATATGTGAACAGGCCGGATCAAGCGAAGATGGGGTGCTAGCCGAATATTTACGTTATTTAAAACAACATGCCAACAGTTTTACTGCCGGCAAACCATGATCAAATATCAGTACTATCAATCCTATTTCTGTAATGTAATTATTTCAGATAACCAACTAAATTTTCGAGCATTGCTTTTCGCCACTTTTCCGTAAATTCAGGAGTCCATTTGTAAAAACCTTGCCCTGTCTTTGCCCCTAGGTGTCCTTTTTCTACCATCTCCAGTAAAATGGGATACGAATGTTTGGTGGCCGTATCCATGTCCGCAAGCATATATTCCTCACACTGGGCAGTCAGGTCATAGCCGTCATTATGTTCATAAATCTCAAAAGGCCCTGCAATACCAAGCCGTCTTCCGAAGCTCTTTTTTACAGCAAGATCCACATCCTGAGGCGTGGCAATCCCCTTCTGAACAATATTGAAGGCCTCCCGCCAAAGCACCATCTGCAACCTGTTGACGATGAAGCCAGGCGCCTCTTTTTCACAAACAATGGGATTCTTACCCATGGATGTATAAAGTTCAAACAGGAAATCAACGGTATCATCTGAAGTCTTTTTTCCCCTGACAATTTCAACCAAAGGCATAAGGTATGGAGGGTTAAAATAGTGCGCGATTGCAAATCGATCCGGTCTCCCTGTGGCATCCTCAAGCAGACTTGGCATAAGAGTAGAGGTATTACTGGCCAGAATGGTATGAGCTGGGCAGGCCTTGTCAATCCTAAAGAAGAGTTCTTTTTTTATTTCCAGATCTTCAATAATTGCCTCGATCACCAGATCGGCATCCTTGACAGCATCTTCAAGCGATGTTGTCAAACTGATATTCTTTAGAGCCTTTGAACGGACATCTTCTGTTATCAACTCCCAATCAATCAGTTCTCTTAAGTTCCGTTCAATTTTATCAATGTCATCCCTGATTTTTTGTTCTGTCCGACCAAGGAATGTTACCTCATGACCGGCTGTCGCAAATTCTTGTCCAATACCATGTCCCATCATCCCGGATCCTACAACAACAATTTTCTTTCTTTTTAGAGCCATAATGATATTCCTATAGATATTTTTTTATGTTTGGTCGAATGATTGAGCTATTCATTGGATTCTGTAAAACCATCAACCGGTAGAGTTTGCCCAGTAATTTTGCTCCCGTGCGTGGAACATAAAAACAATATTGCTGATGCGATCTCTTCCGGGCTGATAAAGGTGTTGAGAGCATTGCCCCGAGTATAGTTTTCCCTCACCTCCTGTTCACTGATGCCCCTGGCTACAGCTTCCTTTCCTATTACCCTGTCCATACGTTCCCCTTCCACTACCCCTGGGCAGATTGCATTGACACGGATTCCATCCCTTCCAAGTTCCAGAGCCATGCTTTTGGTAAGACCAATAATTCCCCATTTGGCGGCAGCATACGGAGAACGCAAAGCATATGCCAGGAATCCTGCCGTCGATGAAAAATTAATAATACTCCCCTGTCCCGCTCTTCTAATCCTTGGAACAGCCAGACGACTGCAATAGAAGGTACCATTCAGGTTAACAGCGATAGTTCGATCCCAATCCGCTGTATCTATCTGATCCACAGTACCTGCCGGGCCACCAACTCCCGCACCGTTAATCAAAATATCAAGGCCACCGAGAGTTCTGTCACAATCCTCAAACAGCTGTATTACCTGTTTCTGGTCTGAGACATCACACACACTGATACCGACATCAGGATATAACTCTTTAAATTCATCCAAAACGCTCCTATCTAAATCGCAGATATGAACTTTTGCCCCATTCTTAATAAATATTTCAGCGACAGTACGACAAATCCCTGATCCTCCAGCTGTAATCAGAACTCTTTTGTTTTTCACTGTTATTTCCATCGGTTTGATCTCCCTATCATATCTTTATTGGAAATGAATTACAGCAGACAAAAAAACCCTCAGAACCAACAAAGGTTCCAAAGGCTCTTAGATGCATCATTCTACCAATCATTTCATATGCTATTTTTGATGCATGATTGCATCCTGCTGTTTCTTGGTTATCCCCTGCAGAATTCGATCCAGGACTATGGCAATAAACAGGATACCCAATCCAGCCTCAATTCCGACCCCGAGATCAATACGCTGGATACTGTATAAAATTTTGGAACCTAATCCACCTGCTCCGATCATTGCTGCAACAACTACCATTGAAAGTGACATCATTACGGTCTGGTTAACACCGGTCATAATAGATGGGATGGCAAGAGGTAACTGAATCTTGAGGAGCAGCTGAAGCGGAGTACAGCCAAAAGCTATGCCTGCTTCAACCACTTCATTGTCTACCTGCTGGATGCCAAGGCTGGTCAATCTGACCATTGGTGGCACAGCAAATACCACAGTGGCAATGATGCCGGGGACATTTCCGATACCGAAAAACATGATGGCAGGTATCAAATAGACAAAGCTGGGAATGGTCTGCATTCCATCAAGAATCGGACTCAATATTACATCAAACTTATGGCTCTTGGCAGCAAGAATACCAACTGGCAAACCGAGTAGAACTGATATAAACACTGCAGTCGTAACAAGAGCCAGTGTACTCATGCCAACTACCCACAGATTCAGACTCCCGAGGCAAAAAAGACAGACGGCTGTGATCAATCCTAATCGCTTACCACCCACAATCCATCCGATCACCGTTATACTAAGCAATGCAATAGGCCAGGGAACCCAGATGAAAAAACTATCCAGCTGAACCAGCACGAATTCAACTACCATTTTTATGGAATCAAAAAATGTCGAGAAATTCTCTGTCATCCAATTAACAATAGTTTCCACCCATTGTCCTACGGGTATTCTGATTGGAAAATCCACAAGTTACCTCCTTAATTATTTAGTGGTTCATACATGAGCCTGTTGATTTAATGCCTTTCGAAGTCTCGTACCTCGCTATCTGTCCCGATCTCTTCGTTAAATGAAAAATTTTATCCTCGGAATATCAACTATATGCCTGCGGTAAAATTTTCCATTTATCTCGACATCGAACCAAAATGCTATTAAATCAACGGACTCATGTTTCGCTGATTTTTTTTCATCAGCTATACTAAAAAAAGTATTACATACTATATGTATGCAACGGTTTTTTTAAGTATAGCTGGAGGAACAAAGGGGCAAGAGAGATGTCTAGGTTATTTAATGTACGTTCCTTAACAACTGATTTATAAATGTTTGGATTAGTGCCCAAGGTTCGTTTGATCCGGATTGTGAACTATATTTGTTTAAATGTGAACAAGCCGGATCGAACGAAGATGGGGTGCTAACCGAATATTTATCTGAATAGTCACCTTTTATAAAAATAAGAGTGTGGGTTATGCCGATTGCAGGGAACTCAGTATTGTTTCTCTTGGAATAATCCCCTGCACTTTTCCCTGTCCATCATTAACCACAATTGGAACTTTTGTTTTTGCAGCAGTGGTTAGAAGTGATTCTAAAAAAGTGTCTCCGGAAACACTTTCACTCTTATAGTATGGAGAGAG
>JAOZTO010000070.1 GCA_029942265.1 Desulfocapsa sp. | reverse complement strand
TCAAAAAGGATAAGATGTGCAAAACCATACGAAAAAATTGACTTTCAACTATATTTCTGTAATCGTATCGAGTGAACCCTAAAAAATATCACTATATGTACAAAATAAACTCCCTCTAATGTCAAATAGAAAGAAAAAAAGCATAGGATTCCTAGTTTTTGTTATTATTCTCCTGTTAGCACTTAAATTGATATCCGCATGGACGTATCAAAAAGGGCTTGAGGAGCTGGAACGACAAGGCAATGTTCGGCTTGATCTCTATATTAATTATCTTCAGGGAGTTTTAGGAAAATATGAGAGCCTACCAGAGTTACTTGCCATTAACAAGCAGTTGGTAAAGGCGTTGCAAAACCCCCATGAACACAAAAGAATTGAGACATTAAATAATTACCTTGAAACAATCAATAAGGTTAGTGGCACACTTGATACGTATCTTATGAATAAAGATGGTCTCACCATTGCCGCAAGTAACTGGCATGAAAAACGTCCTTTTATCGGGAGAAATTTTAACTACAGACCCTACTTTAAGGAAGCGATGAAGGGACAGCTCGGTAGATATTTTGCCCTTGGGACAACATCCTCCAAGCGAGGGTATTACTTTGCTTATCCTGTTCGCAAAGGCGATGAAATTCTAGGTGCTGTTGCTATAAAGATCAGTATTGATGCTGTTGAAAAACAGTGGACTGATCATAACGAACATTTTTTAGTGACTGATCCAGATGGCGTTGTTTTTATAACAACAAATCCACAATGGCGATACAAAACATTGGAACCATTGCAAGAGAGCACTCTTGCATTGATTGCTGAAAGCAGGCGATACCCGGAAACAATTTTCACCCCTCTTAGTGAAACAGCCATTGATACGTCTACTCCTATGCAGATATTAGAAGTGGAAGGAAAAACAAAATGGAAAAAAAATAGAGTATTGAAACAGTCCAGGTTTATGCCGCAGGCTGGCTGGGATGTCCACATTTTTTCCGACACCCGTTTAATCAGAAAAAAGATCCTTTCAGTTGATATTATTGTTGTTATTGGTTTTTCTCTGATCTTCTTTCTTGTTATGATGTTTTTTCAACGACGGCATCGCGTTGCAGAAATTAATCGAATTGAAATAGAAGCCAAAAAGGCTCTCCAGGAATCAAACGAACAATTGGAATCACGGGTGTACGACAGAACATTGGAACTTACAGAAACAAATGAGTTGCTGCGAAAGGAAATCACCGAGAGAAAAGAGACTGAGGTGAAGTTGAAGCAGACCAGAGCAGAACTTATTCATGCCACAAAACTAGCTGTACTCGGGGAAATGTCGGCAGGAATCAATCATGAATTAAATCAGCCGCTTGCTGCGATAAGAAGTTATACTGACAATGGCAAACAGTTCCTCACCAAAGGGCGTCATGAAGAAGCTATGTGGAATCTTGAGCAGATCGGCGAGCTCACTGAGCGTATGGCTCAAATAGGTGTTCAGCTTAAATTATTTTCAAGAAAATCCAGTGGGCAGATTACTGCTGTTCCGTTTCATACTATTATTGACGGCGCATTGGAAATTCTTAAACCTAGCTTGAAAAAGGCAGGTGTTGTGCTTTCTGTGGATATTACACCGAAAAACATTGAAGTCATGGGTAATCAGGTACTATTACAACAGGTTCTCGTTAATCTTATTTCTAATGCTATGCAGGCGACAGAATCCCAGTCGGAAAAAACAGTGCATGTGGAATGTATAAAGGTGGGTGAAGTGGTCACTGTAAGTGTTCGGGATAACGGCCCAGGTGTTCCAACGGATAAGAGAGAGGATATTTTTGAACCTTTTTACAGCACAAAACAATCCGGCCATGGTCTTGGGCTTGGATTAACCATCAGTGATCGAATTGTCAGGGATCTTGGTGGAAAAATAGGAGTTGTGCCGTCTGTAGTCGGAGCACATTTTGAATTTTCATTACAACGGGCCGAAAGATAATGAGTATACAAGGAAAAGTTCTTTTTATAGATGATGAAAAGCATATTCGACAGGCAAACCAGCAAACTCTTGAACTTGCTGGACTTGACGTCTATTGTGAAGATTCTGCCGAGAAAGGGCTTGAATATATTAGCAGAGAATGGCCAGGGATCATTGTTTGTGATATACGTCTGCCCAACATGGATGGATTACAGTTTCTTCTTGAATCTCAAAAGATTGATGTAGATCTTCCTGTTATTCTTATCACTGGTCATGGCGATATCACAATCGCTGTAAAAGCTATGCGTGATGGTGCCTATGATTTTATTGAAAAACCGTATTCATCCGAGCGATTGGTTAAAACGGTTCTGCGAGGACTTGAAAAAAGAACACTCACCCTGGAAAACAGAAATCTGCGCCGTGAACTCGAACTCCATAGTGCTCCAGGCCCACGAATTATTGGCCGGACACCATCGATGGAAAAACTTCGTTCAACAATTGCACAGGTTGCTGATACGGGAGCAGATGTCTTGATAGTCGGGGAAACTGGCACAGGAAAAGAACTTGTTGCTAGATCCCTCCATGAAAATAGCCAGAGACGAACAAAAAATTTCGTTGCAATTAATTGCGGCGCTGTGTCTGAATCTATCATGGAGAGTGAACTGTTTGGCCATGAAGCTGGTGCTTTTACTGATGCAAAAACTGCCCGAGTCGGAAAGTTTGAACACGCAAATGGTGGCACATTACTGCTTGATGAAATAGAGTCAATGTCTATGAGGGTGCAGATTAATCTGCTGAGGGTACTACAGGAGCGTTCGCTTGAAAGGCTTGGATCAAATAATCTTATTCCTGTGGACTTACGAGTTGTTGCGGCATCCAAAGTTGATCTTCTTGAGGCTTGTGATAAGGGGACTTTTCGGGAAGATTTGTATTATCGATTAAATGTGCTAAGTCTTGAAATTCCACCATTACGGGAACGTCGAGACGATATTCCTCTCCTTTTTCATCATTTTTTACTTGTTGCAGGACATCGATATCAGCAGGAAGTTCCCACGCCAAGTGATAATCAGATGAATGCATTGCTAAGCTATTCGTGGCCTGGAAACGTGAGGGAACTTCGTAATTTTACAGAACGCTATGTTTTACTTGGCCGTCAATTTGATTGGTCACTTGAAAAAATGTTGTCAAAAGATGATAAGGAACAGAACCATTCACTTGCTCAGCAGGTTGAATGTTTTGAGCGAAGTTTGATCGAACAGGCACTCGTTTCTTCCAGCGGGAGTATTAAAGATGTTATGGATGATCTGATTATACCTCGAAAAACATTGTCAGATAAAATGCGGAAGTATGAGTTGAAGAAAGCTGATTACAAGTGATTAGTTCGTAAGGTTTCTGTTATCATTAATAAATAATTAAGGAAAATATGAGTATTTTAAAAAGGTTGTTGGGTGGTGTGCAGCTAATGTGCTGTTTGTTTATGGTGCTGTATAGCGGTATTGCCTTAGCGATTCCCATGGATACTCAATCATTCCCCGATTTTTTAGAATCCTTTTATCCGGAAGCTGCAAAAAAAGGAATAACACGAGCCACCTACGATGCGGCATTTGCCGGCGTGACGGAACCTTATGCAGAAGTTCTTGAAAAGGCGGCATATCAACCTGAGTTTACAACTGAAATATGGGATTATCTCGATGCCCGTGTCAATCCCAGATCTATCGCTGACGGTCAAATTATGGCCGGAGTGTATGGAAATCTTTTACAACAGATCGAAAAACAATTTGGTGTGGATGCTCCAATTCTGCTAGCTATCTGGTCCATGGAGACAAGCTATGGTGCAGCCCTTTTAAGAACGTCGCGTCTTTATTATGTCCCAAGAGCTCTAGCAACTCTTGCATATGCTGATAAGCGTCGTCAAAAATTTGCACGATCACAGCTGATTGCAGCTCTTGAAATAGTCCAGTCAGGTGATGTGATTCTGGATCAGTTAAATGGCTCCTGGGCTGGTGCCATGGGGCATACACAATTTATCCCGACAAGTTTTCTTGCCTATGGCACTGATATGGATGGGGATAAACATCGGGATATCTGGAATTCCATACCTGATGCGCTGGCCACAGCTGCGAATCTACTTCGTTCAAACAAATGGCGAGCCGGAAAGCCATGGGGATACGAAGTAAAGGTTCCTGCAAATGGTGTGCAGTATAAAGGTGAAACTAAAACCCTTGCCAAGTGGCAGCAACTCGGTTTTTTGCGTCCAGAAGGAACTGCATTTGCTGATCCTGCATCTAAAGCCGAGCTGAAAATGATTGGTGGGGATAACGGTCCCGGCTTTCTAATGCTTCGTAACTTTTTTATATTGAAACGGTATAATAATTCTGATTTTTACGCACTTGCTGTTGGTTTGCTTGCAGATAGACTTGCCGGTAAAAAGGGGATGCAGCAACGCTGGCCTAGACCTCCAGGATCGTTATCTGTTGATGAAAAGTTTGAGCTTCAAACATTACTTAAAGAGAGTGGGTTTTATTCCGGTGGAATTGATGGCAGGATTGGCGATAATACCAGAAAAGGGATACGGGAATTTCAATTGCAGAGAAACCAGGAAGCGGATGGTCGTGCATCTCAGGATGTTTTGAAGTTGCTTCGACAAAAACAATGAAAAAACAGAAACATTCACTTTTAGGACTTGAACGTGTTCTGCCGATGCTTTCACAGCAACGTGGCTGGGAGGAACAGCTGGATCTTCATTCTGTTTTTGTAAACTGGTCCAAGTTGCTGGATAAGGACATTAGCGATCATTGTCAGCCTCTGAAAATCATTAGCAAAGTGTTATGGATAGAAGTTGAAAATTCGGCATGGCTTCAACAATTTCAATTTCAAACTGTACTGATCCTTGATGTTTTAAACAAGTCACTGCGTATTTCGAAACTGAAAGGGATACGCTTTTGTGTTGAGTTAGAAGAAAGACGTGCAGCTGAACAACAGAAGCCGGCTCTTGTCTATTCACAACCATCGGCTGAAGAAATCACCGAATTTGAACAACAGATTGAATGTATTCCAGATAAAAATGTCCGGGATGCTATGATACGGTTTTGGTATATTTCCCACGCATGTAAAAAGGGAATGGCAGAAAAGTAGCTTTTGCCATGCCGCATCCTATTGTGATTGGTAATATCAATATATTTTTCCAGTCAATTTACTCATTTTCATAAAAAACATATTATAATAATGCTTTACGATAACGTTATAGATGCCATCGGCGATACACCACTGATCAGGATAAATAGACTCAATGAATCAGAAATACCGGTGTATGCAAAACTTGAGTCAAGTAACCCCGGTGGTTCAGTAAAAGAACGGGTTTCTCTGTCGCTGATTGAAGATGGAGAAGCCACCGGAGAATTAACTCCTGAAAAAATTGTACTTGAGGCAACCAGCGGAAATACCGGAATCGGTCTTGCGATGGTGTGTGCGGCCAAAGGGTATCGATGTCAATTAGTCATGCCTGAGTCAGCCTCACTTGAACGTCGTCAGATTATGCAGGCATACGGTGCAGAGATTCTTCTTACTCCAGCAAACAGAAGTACAGACGGAGCCATCGAAAAAGGCTATGCCATGGCTCGTGAACATCCGGATCGTTACTTTCTCACCGACCAGTTTAATAATGATGCAAACTGGAAGGCTCATTATGACCACACTGCACCAGAAATATGGGAACAAACAGGTGGTCAGGTAAGCCATGTTGTGGCAACACTTGGAACATCTGGTACGGTGATGGGGCTTTGTAAATGGTTCACAGGACATCATCCTGATGTCAAAATAATTGCTGTTGAACCTCTTCTCGGGCATAAAATTCAAGGGTTGAAGAATATGAAAGAATCATATCGACCCGGGATTTTTGATAAATCGCTCCCCGAACAAATTGTGTCCATTCATGATGAAGATGCATTTCGAATGGCGCGGTTGCTTGCCAGAAAAGAGGGGCTACTTGTTGGGATGAGTAGTGGTGCTGCCATGTTTTGCGCTTTAGAACTTGCTGCAAAACTTAAAGAAGGTCTTGTTGTGACGATTATTCCGGACGGAGGAGAAAGGTACCTTTCAACGCCCCTGTTCACCAGGAAAAACACAGTAACAGAAAAGAAACCCGGCCTTCGTTTTTTTAATACGCTCACCAAAAAGAAGGAGTCGTTTCAATCACAAAAAAAGAAGGAAGTTACGTTTTACACTTGTGGGCCAACAGCTTATGAGCCAGCTAATTTATCACTGTGTCGGCGTTTTATAGTATCCGATCTTATTACAAGGTGCCTGGAGCATAAAGGTTATAAAGTTAATTCGTGTATGAATTTCACGGATCTTGATGATAACACTATTGAAGGTGCTAATCGAACCGGAAAAACTCTATTAGAATTCACAGGAAAATATATTGATGGATTTATGGCGGATATTGACTCGCTAAAGGTAAAACGAGCCACTCATTATCCTAAAGCATCCGAACATGTTGCTGATATGATAGAGATTGCCCATGAACTCCTACATAAAGGCTTTGCTTATGAGAAACATGGTTCGATCTATTTTGATATTTCGAAGTTTAAAAAATATGGCCGTCTCTCTGGGATTGATCTTGGTAAAATCCAGTTGGGCCGAACTGTGGATCTTGATAACTATGAAAAAGATAATCCACGTGATTTCACCTTGCTCAAACGCTCAACCCTTGCAGAACTGAAAAAAGGGATTTTCTATGAAACGGACTGGGGAAATATCCGCCCTGGGTGGCATATAGAATGTTCGGCCATGTCCATGAAATATCTTGGTGACACCATGGATATCCACACTTCGAGCCGAGACCTTATCTTCCCACATCATGAAAATGAAATTGCCATTGCTGAAGCTCGTTCAGGCAAACCTCTTGCTAATTATTGGCTTCATTCGGAGTTGTTACTTGTAGATGGTAAAAAAATGTCTGCGGAAGCAGGAAATGTGGTGAGCCTAAATGATGTTGTAGTACGAGGTTTTACCCCTCGTGATGTACGTTTTATGTTGCTTACTGTACACTATCGTAAACCAATTAATTTTTCATTCAAACGTCTGGTTAATGTTAGAACTGCATTACGTCGAATTGATGAATTTACCTGCAAACTTCTCTGCCTTCCGCCGGGAAAACCGCACCCAGAAGTTGCGGCCTACGTGTCTGCAATGGAAGAACAATTTTTTGCGGCCATGGACGATGATTTGAATGTTTCAAAAGGAATGGGAGCAATATATAAATTTATAAAACAAACCAATCCAATCCTTCATGTAAACCATCTTGATGGCGATCAGAAAAAATATATCCTGGAGAGTTTAGGGAAAATAAATGAGATATTGCAGATTTTTCGGCTAAAAGGTTGTCCTCTCGCACCTTCTGTTAATGCAATTATTCAACGCAGAGAAGTTGCACGTCAAGGAAAAGATTGGAAGGCAGCGGATGCTGCACGTGATGAATTGATCAGCAAAGGTATTCAAATTATTGATACTGCTACTGGCCCTGTTTGGAAAACTCTTGATAAGAATTGAGATAAGGTTTGTTGTGGAGTAATCTACTTTTAGTAACAGCTCAACAACTGACGGAATAACCGAAAACCTCTGGGTTGTGTGGGTTCTCTGTCCAATCAATTTCTCCTGTATCAGTGTCAAAATAAACAATGAGAACCTGCTTACCCTTTACTTTTGTAACACTGAAATTCTATATTCTTCACTTGACGCCTCTCTACTGTTTGTTTTTACACATTCTTTATTTCTCATTATATTTTTGATAATACTCACAACCACGTTGAAATCCCAACCCGCATCCTTTATTGAATAGTTTTACAGCTTGTTGTTTGTCTTTTTGGACCCCCTTACCCTGGGTATATAAACTACCTAATCCAGTACAAGCAGCCCCACTCCCCATGTCACAGGCCTCAGTGTAATATTCAACAGCTTTACCAAAACTCTGTTCTACACCACCGACACCTATTTTATAAAACCAGGCAGTAGCGGCACATCCATCTGCGCTACCTAACTCACATCCTTTTTTATGCAGCTTTAAGGCTTTGGTCATATCTTGATTGTAACCGTTACCATATTCATAGAAATTACCCAATTTAGTACAGCCTTTTCCATGACCATCATTGCATACTTTTTGGTATAATGACCCGGATTTTTTAAAATCTTGTTTAACACCAAATCCTTTCTTGTATAGCCATGCGAGGTTCATTGATGCTAGATAGCCGCCATGTTTGGACGCTTCGGTTAGTGTTTCCGCTGCCTTTGTATGATTTACAGCAACACCTCTACCAGAGATATACATAGTGCCGACTTCTGCTAAAGAGACCATGTTCCCATTATCAGCTGCCCGTTTATGCCAATAAAAAGCTCTGTGGTCATTCTGTTCAAGGCCTTGTCCTTTTGAATACATGCTCCCCAGAAAAGACTGGGCTACATGATTTCCATCTTCTGCAACTTTAAGAAATAACTTGGCTGCCATTTCATAATCCTGCTTGACGCCCTTTCCTTCATCGTACAATACTCCCAAGTAAAAATGCGCATCTACATTCCCTTGATCAACTGCTTTTTGGTACCAGTCTGCTGCTACAGTATAATTTTGTTTGATTTCTAATCCGTTGCCATACATATAACCAAGTTTTGTTTGGGCAGTGGCATTGCCCTGGTCGGCAAGAATTCGAAGCTGCTTCAAGGCTGATTTGTAGTCTTTTCGATTATATGTTGCTAAAGCATCATTGATATTAACCGGGGCTAACTCAGCGTTACAATCATCAACCGTTAATGTGTACCCTGTAATAAACCTTTGCTCTGTTGTCATTATTGCAACCCCCAAAGTTATCCCTATATCCATGAACAACTTTGATGAGGGGAATGTGCAAAAAAAATTAACATGATGTTGCCGCATATTGGTTTTTATAACATCGGCACTACCCAGCAACTTTTGCTCAGACATACCAAGTTTTGCAGCATTCATTTCATACGCATAAGCAAGACTATTTGTGTTGGTGTCGTACACAATTCGGTACAGTTCTGTACCCTCATTAAGCTTTGTTGGTAATATGGCAGACATGCCCTTTACCTGCTCGGCCATAAACGCATCTATCTTTTCGTCAGGCGCATTGCTGTAAATTTTTCTGGCAGTATTGAAGGTAGTTTCCATATCTGACTTCTTGTCTTTCGCTAAG
>JAOZTO010000069.1 GCA_029942265.1 Desulfocapsa sp. | reverse complement strand
CATTTACAGTTCAGTGGTTGAGCCTATTTTTGCCCCCAACCCGAATGTTTACCAAGAGGGTTTGAAAAAATTTGCTTTTCCAAATAACAGCATTACTATATTGCATGATTACTAATTTTTGTCACTGACGTGATCAGTGTGGTAAATAAATTATTAAACAACTTAGCCATCTAAGATTTGACCTTTTTACGAGCTTGTCAATTATTTATATATTATTAATAGGAGAACAGTATGTCTAGTTCATGCGGATCAAGTAGTTCATGCGGGAGCACGAGTTCCTGTGGAAGTAGTCAGGAGTCTCAACAGGCTAAAATGGCACAGCAGGATAATGCCATTACCCGATCATTGGGTAAAATTAAAAATAAAATTCTGGTGATGAGTGGAAAGGGTGGCGTTGGTAAATCCACTGTTTCGGTGAATTTAGCCCTTGCGCTTGCGGCACGTGGTCATAAGGTCGGATTGATGGATGTGGATCTACACGGTCCCGATGTTATTCGTATGCTGAATCTCAAAGGAAATCTTGAAGCACCAGCAAACCCAAATGATCTTGTTGCACCATTACAATATAACGATAATCTGAAAGTTGTATCCCTCGAATATATGATGAAGGATAGGGATGAGGCAATTATCTGGCGTGGGCCTTTAAAAATTCAAGCAATTCGTCAATTTGTATCCGATATGGATTGGGGTGAGCTTGACTACTTGATCATTGATGCCCCTCCGGGCACTGGTGATGAACCACTTTCTATTGCCCAGACTGTTCCTTTGGTTAAAGCTGTAGTTGTGACAACTCCACAGAAGGTTGCCCTTGCTGATGTTCGTAAATCACTCAACTTTTGTAAAACTGTAGAGATGGAAGTTGTCGGTATTGTAGAAAATATGTCAGGATTTGTCTGCCCAGAGTGTAACACTACTGTGGATATTTTTAAGACAGGCGGTGGAGAAGAACTTGCTCGTGAATTTGATCTGGCTTTTCTTGGCGCCGTTCCGATGGATCCAAAGGTTGTGATTGCAGGTGATGATGGCGTACCCTATCTTTCGTCTGATGCCAAAAGTCCTGCCACTGAAGCCTTTACAAAAATTGTTGACGCCGTTGAATTACGTTTACCTGCTGTTGCTGCACCTACAGCATTGAACATGGCATCTACTGATTCAGGATCTTCGGATTGTGGTTGTGGTGGTGGTGGATGTAAGCCCGACAAGTGCGACTGCTAATTTGGTAAATATTCGGCTTGCACTCCATCTTCGTTCGATCCGGCTTGTTCACATATGAACTAATATAGTTCACAAGCTGGATCAAACGAACCTGGGATACTATCCCAATATTTATAATTCAGGGTAGCCTACAACGAGTTAGCCTGTTTTGAACCCAACCCGAATATTTAATTTGTATTGTGCAGCACTTCAAGGAAACACTTAAAGAGGTCTGCGCAAATAATTCTGCCAATTTGACATATTATGTTTTTAAAACAAATCACCGTAGGCTCCATGGGAGTCTGTTGCTATATTGTTGGCTGTTCCAAAACTTCTCAATGCGCTGTTATCGATCCAGGTGGCGATGAAGATAAAATTCTTCAGGAAGTTAAGGATGCTGGGCTGACCATCACAAGTATTATTGCCACCCATGGTCATCCCGATCATGTATGCGGTAATCGAATACTGAAAGAGGCCAGTGGTGCTGAAATTATCATGCACGAAATTGAATCCGAGTTTATCTCCAAACCGGAAGTTCAGAACTATTTTTCAATGTTAGGTCTTGAAGCATCCCCACCTGCTGATCGCACTGTAAAAGATGGTGATGTTATCAGGGTTGGCGAAGAAGAATTGCTGGTGATTCATACTCCTGGGCATACTCCTGGTGGAATGTGTCTGTACTGTGCCCCCGACCTTATTACTGGGGATTCATTGTTTGTTTCTGGAATTGGCAGGACTGATTTTCCTGGTGGATCACATGATGAGTTGATTACAGCTATTCAGGAAAAACTTTTGACCTTGCCTCCCGAGACAGTTGTCTGGCCAGGACATGGATATGGCGGTAGCCGTTCCACTATTGAAGAAGAGGCTCGATCTAATCCATATTTGGGATAGGAAGCTGTCATCACTATCCGGTGATTTCAATACATTATGCGTGAAATCGTACTAGGTACAGCAGGCCATGTCGATCATGGTAAGACAAGTTTTGTCCGCACACTCACGGGTATTGAAACGGACAGGCTCAAAGAGGAAAAAAAGCGTGGCATAACCATAGAACTTGGTTTTGCCTATCTTGATCTTCCTTGTGGGCATCGTCTAGGTATTGTTGATGTTCCAGGCCATGAAAAATTTGTGAAGAACATGGTGGCGGGAGTCACCGGTATGGATCTTGTTGCCTTTATAATTGCTGCTGATGAAGGCATCATGCCGCAAACTGAAGAACATTTTGAAATCTGCCGTCTCCTTGGAGTAAAACAGGGGATTATCATTATCACTAAAAAAGATATGGTGGATGAGGAATGGCTGGAAATGGTTACCGAGGAAGTGAGGGAGTATTGCAAGGATAGTTTTCTTGAAGATGCTCCGCTGGTTCATATTTCATCCATTAGCGGAGAAGGGATTGATAAAGTTCGTGAGCTTCTCGATTCTTTTGTCTCTGCACAGCAGTTCAATGAAGTCCATGGGCCTTTCCGGCTACCTGTTGATCGTATTTTTGCAATTAAGGGATTTGGATCCGTTATAACAGGCACTTCTATGTCTGGTCGAGTTGGGATAGGAGATGAACTCTGTTTTTATCCCAAGGAGATGGTTGCCAAAGTACGTGGTATTCAAGTGCATGCGTCCGATGTCGATACAGTCGAAGCCGGCCACAGAACAGCGATTAATTTACAGGGTGTTGATACTGCTGAGATAAGCCGTGGTATGGTTGCTGCAACTCCTGGGTGTTTGCAACCGGGGTTTATGCTTGATTGTGAGTTTCTGTATCTTGCAACAAATGTAAAAGCATTAAAACATCGTGCGCTGGTACGAGTGCATCTTGGTACTGCTGAAATCATGGGGCGAATTTCTCTTCTTGATCGTGATCTTTTGCAGCCTGGTGATACCGCTGGAGTGCAACTTCTTCTTGAAGAATATGTTGCTGTTTGGCCTGGAGACAGGTGTGTGGTTCGATCGTATTCTCCAGTTGCAACCATTGGTGGCGGAGAGATAGTAGGCAATATGCCGCCCAGGAAACGTAAACGGGTCAACGAGAGTGATCGCAGGGAAAATGAGAAAACATTTGCTGTTCTCTGTGGCGATAATGTGGAAGAAAAAATATTGCTGTTTCTGCGTGAACGAGGCACTCTTGGGCTCACTTTTGATGAACTTGCCGTGCGTCTTGGGATTTTTGGAAAGCAGTTGAAAAAAATTATTATGGTACCGCTTTCATCACGAAAGATTGTAGTGGTTGACTCCACGAACCAGCGTTATCTCACTAAAAGTGTGAGTGATAAGGCGGAACAACTTATATTGGCAGATCTTGAAAAATACCATCAAGACAATCCGCTTCAAAACGGCTTGTCCAAAGAAGAGTTACGGTCAGGGCTAGGCAAAAACATTGATCAGAAGGTTTTTCATTTTTGCCTGTCTGAATTATTGAAAAAAGAAATAATCGTACAGGAATCTTCAGTCGTTCGTTTGGCCTCTCATCAGGTCGCTTTACAGGCGGATGAAAAAAAACTCCAGAAAGATCTTGAATCCTGGTATCGTGACAAAGGATTGTTTACTCCAACAATGCGAGAGTCCATGGAGCAATTCAGCGATTATCCGGAATCTCTTGTAAAGGAAGTGTTTGCCCTTCTCCTGCGTGAAGAAAAACTCGTAAAGGTGAGTGAAACACTTTATTACGATGCTCAAACCATAGCAGATTTACAAAATAAGCTAACAACATTTATTGTTAAAGAAGGTGAAATCGATGCACCTCGATTTAAAAATCTGACTGGACTTACCAGAAAGTTTTCCATTCCCCTTCTTGAATATTTTGATCGAATTAAACTGACCATTCGAGTTGGTGATTTGAGAAAACTACGTAAACAATCATAATACCCTTAAGGCACCCTTGGTAGCGTGCCTATTCTCGGACAAGTTTCTAGGCAGTATCAAATTTTCTTCTGAGTAACATCTCTCCTACAATAAATGTCGCTAGAAAAAAGAAGATAGATCCAGATGTTATCATGATTTCATGAAGGCTTGGGTGGTAGGTGTAGTATTGTGGCAATCCCACCACATTATAATGAGAAAAGTGAGGAATCAGTTGTCCAACTATAACTAGATCATAATACAATACAAATGACCCGATCAGGCAGGATGCACTGGCAAGAGCCATCATAGGAATGTTTTTCACACCAGCTATGAGAATAAGTAGTAATGGTAATACAACTGCCAGTCCACTTTCACCAATCCAGAAAAAATTTGCAAAGCCTCCTTGGACAAGGAGATACATAGCTTCTGGATTTGTTGTAGACAAGGGGAAAAACCCACCCATTACTTTAATACCTGTAAAATACAAAATCCCAATTAGAGCAAAAATAAATATTTTTCCCGTGGCAGTTAACGCTTTGTCTTCCATAGCGCAGTCAGTACCCTGAACCTTATTTAACTTTCTTGCAATCCAGGAAAACAGGATAATAACAGCACATCCTGTTAAGACAGAAAGTCCAAGGAAGTATATTGGCATGTAGTTTTCACTCCAGAATCCCCTTGAACCTAAAAGTCCCATGTCGGACTTCATGTTCAAATTTCCCATGGTCACAGTTATTAGAGGAATGATTGCACATAATCGTGCAAGTTTTTCTTTCTTTATTACGAGAGCTAAATAGTTGAAAACCATAAAGATAAGGTACAGGCTGTAGATAGTAGTTTTCCACCAGATATTTGAGGAAAATTGTGGGGAAAACATTGCATTCAAGCCGACTCGCCAAGGATTCTCAAGCTCAAGCATAATGCACATAAGTCCTGTTGCCATGGTAACAATAGCTAAGAATACGGTTCGTGGAATAATTGGCTGGAAGACCTCAACTCTAAAAATTTGACCTATGGATGAGACAATACAAAGGCCGGTTGAGATACAGGCAAAAAATACATAGGGGGTTACAAGAAGTCCCCAGGGGACTTCCCGAGTAGTTCCAAATGTATGATGGTGGCCAACCCAAAGTGAATGCAGTCCAAAAGAAAGACCAATGCCACTCAAAATGGCAAAAAATGCAAGAAAAGGGAAAAGATTAATAGAGTGTGAGAGCCCAGTGTTTTTTGTTTGATAGAAGTTCATGGCAGTATCATGTGTGTATGTTTAAATTCGATTGGAGTTATTTGAAAAAATGTGTTTTCACCCCAATTTCCCATTGTGAGATAATGTGTGAGTCTGTTGACTTAATAGCATTTTCATTTAACGAAGATATCGTGCAGATAGAGAGGCACGATATCTTTAAAAATGTACAAATCGACGGGTTCATTTATCTGTTCACGTAGAAGACATTTGGCATCGTATTTTTCTCGGGACGCAGTACCCAAAACACTTTGTCAGGAGTATGGAGTATCTTGTAAGCATAGCTTTCCGGATCTTTAAGATCACCAAAAACTCTTACACCGGCAGGACAGGCAGAGGCGCATGCTGTTGTTTTACCGCCGCTTTCTTTAAGTTTTGTGTCGTAGCAGAAGTTACATTTGTCTATGGCTCTGATTGCTTCATCAAAATATCTTGCATCGTAGGGACATGCCACCATACACGTTTTGCAGCCGATACATTTTGAAATGTCCATGCGTACAATTCCCGTTTCTTTATCTTTGTATGTGGCAGTCGTAGGACAGGCACGTACACAAGATGGGCTATTGCACTGGTTGCACAGGATTGGCATAAAAACACGTTCCCGTTCAGTTGGTGTAACCGGAACACTTCTTTCAAGAATGGTTGTGCGATACCCCTCAGGTGGAACATGGTTTGTGCTTCTACAGGCTTCCAAACAGAGTTCACAGTCAATGCAGTCGCTCTCACGGATAACCATCGTGTAGTGAGGTGTGTAAGGATAAGGAGTAGTGAGGATTTTCCCACCACTTAATGCTCCCTGTGCTTTTTTTGCAGATGCAAGAGACAGGATAGTGCCGCCAAGGAATACACCTGTCACGGAAAGTCCGAATTTTAGAAACTGACGCCGGTCTTTTGAAGAAAGGCTTTCCACACCTTCATTCGCAAGTTTTTCAAGTTGTTTTATTTTCATTTAGTCCTCGTTAGTAGGAAAAATATACCGAATTTGGTTTTATGTTCGTCATACATCCGTCCCTGGTAAGCCTTTTTGGAGAATTGCGGCACTTTTCTCGCCATTTTTAATAATTTTATACACTATTTGTCTCTGTTCTTCATCAACCTTATTTGCTTCGCAGTAGTCAGCCAACAATTGAGAGTAGTTTATGATTCCATTGAGTCTATTGGTTACTTCATTAATAATTACTGAGAACTCAGCCTCACGACTGTGGTGTTTTAATGTATCAGAACTGTTGTCTGTGGGGTTTTGCAATAACTGATTAAACATTGCAATCAGTATATTGATCTCAGCACAGTTTTTTTTCTCATCGTGTAATGGCAGGTGTGGATTACTTTTTAATGACTGAGTAGCTGCTGAAGTAAATGATATTAGCGCTTTAACAGATTTTTTGTAGAAGGTAATTAGTGTAAATGTGATCAAGACAATGATAAAACCCATCAGAATAAGACCAGTTTTTTGTGCATGAATGACTTTGTTTCTCATTTCACTAATGACTATTCTGTCAAATTGCAGGAACTGGTTGTTGATTTGGCGGAGTTGAGTAAGAATTTTTAGGCTGATCTTGATGTCATTGGGGGATTCGGCAAGATTTTTTAAATCAAGTACAAGTTGTTCCAGATCAAGATTTTGAACAAAGGAGAGTTTGTATTGACTTGGAATTAACCGATTGTCGAGCATCGCAACGTAACGACTCTGAAGTTTTTCAATTTCTTTTGTGGCGGCTATGAGCTGTGTTGAATTTCTGGAAAGAAGTCCTTCTGTTGTCTGTTCCCTGATTGTTGAATAAAAAAACATGGTACTTTCGCTTTCTTTGACAATGGTATTGTAGTCATCCATAAGACTGTGTTGCTGAAGTCCTGTGACTATGAGGAATGCCAGGAGAAGTGCTGTTCCTGTAAAGGTGATGATACTAAGCTTACGCAGTGAATGCATCAGATTAACCTGCTAGGGGAGGCGCCAGGGCACAGTTTTCTCTTACCATACATGTGCTACAATTATGTTCTGGTTCCTTGGTGGCAGCAGCTTCTTTCTTAACACTACATTCGACTATGATTTCAAACTCTTCTCCGTCAAGTGTTTCTACTTGGAGGAGAATTTCAGCAAGGTTTTTCAACAGACACTGTTCTTGCTTGAGGATACGAAGAGCATCATCGTGACATTCGCTGAGCAGTTCGTTGACTTCCTTATCGATTCGTTCTGCAGTTTCAGGACTCATTATCAACCTGTTTCCTGCCCCACCAAGAAAGCCACCTGATTCAGCGGCATAGGCTTGTGGTCCGAGAGTTTTACTCATCCCCCATTTGCAAACCATGTCGGTGGCAATTTGGGTTGCTGTGAGCAGATCTCCCTGAGCGCCAGTAGTTTGTTGATTGAATACCAGCTCTTCTGCAGCTCTTCCACCCATAAGGACAGTGATTTTACTGCGAAGATATTCTTTTGAATACGCAGGATGATCATTGATGGGAAGTTGTTGGGTCTGGCCAAGAGCCATTCCTCTAGGAACAATGGTGATTTTGTGAAGGGGGTCGGAATCTGGGAGTTTACTGGCAAGAATACCATGCCCTGCTTCATGGTATGCAAGAATATTACGATCCTGCTCACTCATGACCATTCCTTTTCGTTCCACTCCCATGAGAATGCGATCACGCGCTTTTTCAAAATCATTAGTATTGATTTGTTCCTTTTTGTTCCTGGCGGCCATAAGAGCGGCTTCGTTTACAAGGTTTGCAAGCTCAGCACCTGTGAAACCAGGGGTAGCTTTGGCGATAACTTCAAAATCAATCTCTTTACTTAGAGATACTTTTTTGCCATGGACTTCAAGAATTCGTTTTCTACCTTTAACATCAGGTGCAAGTATATTTACCTGACGGTCAAATCGACCAGGGCGTTTAAGTGCAGAATCAAGAATATCAGGTCTGTTCGTTGCTGCCAAAACGACAATGGTATCTTCCGAATCAAAGCCATCCATTTCAACTAGCAGGGCATTTAGAGTCTGACCACGTTCTTCTTGTCCACCAGCTGATGCGCCACCTGTACGGCTTGCTCCAACTGCGTCAATCTCATCAATGAATACGATGCACGGCGCATTTTCTTTGGCTTCTTTAAAGAGTTCTCTGACTCGTGATGCTCCAACACCCACAAACATTTCTACAAAATCAGATCCGCTGAAGCTGTAAAAAGGAACATTTGCTTCACCGGCAACAGCCTTGGCAAGCATGGTTTTTCCAGTACCTGGAGGGCCCTGAAGGAGTATTCCTTTAGGAATTGTGGCACCGATTTTTTTGAAATTTTCAGGAAACTTTAGAAAAGAAACAACTTCTTCTAATTCCTCTTTGGCTTCTGGAATTCCAGCTACATCTTTGAACGTGAGCTTTAAATCATTGCCGGATAAGCTGATCAGCTTGTCAGTTGCGAACTTGTTTTCATCGTCATCTTCTTTTTTGTTTTTCTGTAAGGACCACCAGGCAACCATGATTAACATGATTACAAAGGCAGCAAGGATTGATGTGAAAATAAATGTAAAACGATCCTCCTTGACTGTCACACGAATATGCTTTCCTTCAACTCGCTCAAGAAATTTACTAACATCTGGAACTGTTGTGACAAAGGTGTGATCGCTTAGATTGGTAAAAGCGACTTTATTACCGGTGAATTCAAGCCGAACAATTTGATTATTATTTAACTGTTCGATAACTTCATTTAAGTCTTGGGTGGGGTGCCGGTGTTCGACAAACCAGAGTAAGCCCATGAACATGGCCAAACCGGCAAAGAGAAAACAGAGGAGGATGTTACGAGCAAGTAAAGCCATAGTGGTGGAATCTCCGTATATATGGGGTGCAATACAAAAAAGTGAAACAGACTAAGAAACCATCTGGTAGTCTG